>JAUMBM010000094.1:0-2856 GCA_032115735.1 Saprospiraceae bacterium | reverse complement strand
TAGTCGCCCAAAAAGCGGCCGCCGGTCATGGCGGCGGTAAATGCGGCCAGCCCGATGGGCGCCCAATAGCGCCCCGCCTGTGCTTCCTTTTCCAGATAATTGGCACTCCAGTCTGCCATAGCCCCCTCGCCCAGCATACAGCAAAAGGCGATCAGCCCCAGCCCGACCAGCTCCGGCCGGTAGCGCTTGTGCAGGGGCGGTGAAGCGGCAGCTTCGGCAGCTGTCGCCTGTCGATCCTCGCGCAGCAGCTGCCGGGCAGCCCAGGGCAGCAGTAGCAGACAGACAGCCGCCGCCATCGCCAGATGCCCGGCAAGGCTCATCTCCAGGCGATTGACGATCGTTGCCACGCCCGCACCGGCCAGCATACCCGCACTAAACCAAGCGTGAAAGGAGGCCATCACAGGCTTTGCCAGCGCACGCTCTACCAACACCGCCTGTGCGTTCATCGATACATCCAGCGTGCCCGCCCACAGGCCGAGCAGCCAAAAATGTATCCACAGCCAGCCATAGTCGGGCATGAGGGGTATGCCCGGTGTAAAAAGGCAGTAGAGGACTGCCGCCACCGTCGTCAGGTTGCGGCTGCCCGTGCGCACAATCACAAAGCCCGTGAGCGGCATGGCCATGATGGCTCCGATGGATACTGCCAGCAGGGCTGTGCCGAGCTCGGCATGGCTTACCGCAAACTGTTCCTGCAGGCGCGGCAGGCGCGACACCCAGCTGGCATACAGGAAGCCGTTGATGGCAAAAATGATGGTTACCCCCAGGCGGCTGCGGGTGGCAGACGGATTATTTTTTTGCATCATCAGAAGATCGAAAGGCCTGATTTGGAAGTCAGCAACTCCAGTGCGTGCATGCCCAGCACCGAGTTGCCCTTATCGTTGAGGCGCGGGCTCCACACCGCTACGCTGTAAAGCCGTGGATGAACGGCTGCGATACCCCCGCCCACACCGCTCTTCCCGGGCAGCCCCACGCGGAAAGAAAACTCACCCGACTCATCGTAAAAACCACAAGTCTGCATCAGCGCATTGAGTCGCTTGATCTGGCTCTTGGTGAGCAGGTCGTGCGTCGAGGGCAGCTGTCCGTGATTGGTAAAAAAAAGAAAAGCCGATGCCAGCTCATCGCATGACATGGCCAGTGCACACAAGTGAAAATAGAGATCCAGCACTTCGTCCACTTCATTGTGCAGGTTACCAAAAGACTTCAGAAAATGCGCCAGCGCAGCATTGCGGTAGCCCGTAGCCTGTTCTGAAGCGGCTACAGCCCCGTCGAAGTCAATACCTTCAGTACCCGACAGCCGGCGGACGAAGGCCAGCAGTTCGACTTTGGGATTGTCGAGTCGACTGATGAGCACATCAGCCACTACCAGAGCTCCGGAGTTGATGAAGGGATTGCGGGGGATACCCTTTTCGTACTCGAGCTGCACCAGCGAATTGAAGCGTGTACCTGCCGGCTCAACCCCCACGCGCTGCCAGAGTCGGTTGCCCTCCAGCGAAAAGGCCATCGCGACGGCAAACACCTTGGCAATACTCTGAATAGAGAACTGCTCACGGCTATCGCCATAAGCATAATGACGCCCATCGGGAAAGCGGAGGCTGATACCGAATTTGTCGGGACTGACCTGCGCAAGTTCAGGAATATAGCCGGCTACCTGCCCTTCGCAGCGGTAGGGGGCTATTTCGGCAGCGATCTCCTGCAGTATATTGTTATAATCCATACATATACGGGTCGAAGCCAGCGACAACTCTGCTGGCAGGCTAAGAGCGTATTCGGGACCCTCTCAGCAGGCCCTAAACGGATATTTTTGCAGGTTTTCAGCTTCCTCTGTCAGCCGGCACAGGTTGTACCTCTTCATAAAAACATGAAACTGCGCAAAAAGACACCTGATTTTTGCCTGCGGCAGAAAATCCCGTACATACGCCAATAACAGCCACAAAGATACGTCGCTTTTTTACCTTTGCTGCTGTAAGAAACACATGCTTTGTGCAGCGCTTGCGATGCCCCCTGCTGCAGACGGTGGGAGTCAACAGCGTGTAACCTATAGAGGCAAGATTATGTACGAAGACATTTTGGGCTATCTGCTGGCATTTGTCGGTTCGTTTGTTGCCGGCTGCATCAACACCCTGGCCGGCAATGGCTCGGTCATAACCCTCACCATACTGACGGAGGCGCTCGGCCTGCCGGCCACCATGGCCAACGGCACCAACCGGGTGGGCATCTTCACGCAGTCGGCAGCCGCCAGCTGGAGTTTCTACCGCAGCGGGCGGCTCGATTTTAAGTCTACCGGCAGCAGCATATTGTTTGCCTGTCTGGGTGCCACCGCCGGCGTGCTGGTGGCGGTAAAAGTCAGCAATGAGCAATTTGAAAACATCTTCCGCTATATGATGCTGTTTATGCTGCTGGTGGTGCTCATCAAGCCCAACCGCTGGTTGCAGGAGACCGACCGTCGCCGGTCGCCCGCGCTGTGGGTGACCATCCCGCTTTTTTTGGCGCTGGGCTTTTACGGTGGCTTCATTCAGATGGGGATGGGGATTTTTTTTCTGGCAGCAACCGTACTGGGTGCCCGCTTCGGACTGATTGATGCCAATGCCATGAAGAGTTTTATTATTGCTGTGTTTACCCTGCTGGCGCTGGTGATTTTTCACTGGAACGGGCTGGTCGACTGGCGCTATGGCGGGCTGATGGCCATCGGGCAAACCATTGGCGGCTATCTGACAGCCCAGTACGCTGCCCGCTTTCCGACGGCCAATGTATGGGCGTACAGGGTGTTGGTAGTCATGATTATCATCGCCTGTCTAACCCTTTTTGATTTGCATACTTTGTTTCTCAACTAGTCTTCCTACCTGAAAAAAGTCCGCT
>JAUMBM010000093.1:0-26738 GCA_032115735.1 Saprospiraceae bacterium | reverse complement strand
AACTCACTGCTTTATCATCCAATTTGATTGCATTCATGGGCAAACGGCTTATCAATCGCCTATTTTTGCGACACTAACGAGAGGGAATTGATGAAAATACGGGCTACATACTATTACCTGGGACTTACCTGTGTGTACTTACTGCTGGCGTCAGCAGCCATCGCACAGGCCCCCATGCCTACCGAAGGAAAGAAATACCTCACCGCCTCACGCGTAGAAACCGACATCAAACTCGATGGCCTGCTCGACGAAGCCGTATGGCAGTCCGCCGCCATCGCTACCGATTTTGTCCTCAAACAGCCCCGGCCTGGCGAGCAGCCTGCTCAACAAACGGAAGTACGTGTCTTATATGACAATACAGGTCTTTATGTAGGTGCTCTGCTCTACGATGCTCAGCCCGACAGCATCATGCAGGAAATCTCGCAACGCGATGTGCTGGGCAATACCGATTGGTTTGGCGTAGTGATTGACGCCTTCCGGGATGGCATCAACGGACTGGGATTCATTGTGACACCGGCAGACCTGCAGATGGACGTAAAATTTTCCGTCTTCGACGACGACCCTGCCTGGGATGCCGTCTGGGACAATAAGTCTGCCAAAATACCCGGGGGCTGGTCCGTAGAAATACGTATCCCCTACGCTGCCCTGCGCTTCCCCGCCGAAGAGATTCAGTACTGGCATATTAATTTCGGGCGCTTTGTTGCCCGCAACCGCGAAGAGAGCTTCTGGAATGAAATCAACCCACTGCAAGCAGGAATTCTCAACCAAAGCGGCTACCTCATGGGCATTCAAAATATCCGCCCGCCCGTACGCATACAAGCGACACCCTTTGTGGCTGCCTATGCCACACACCACCGGGAACCATCCGGAAATCCCAAAAATGCTTACGGTAGCAATCTTACCGGAGGTATGGATGTAAAAATGGGCCTCAGTGATGCTTTTACCCTAGACATGACGCTCATACCCGATTTCGGGGAGGCGCAAACCGACAATCAGGTATTGAACCTGTCTCCCTTTGAGGTTCGTTTTAATGAAAACCGCGCCTTCTTCACAGAGGGTACAGAGCTTTTTAATAAAGGTAATTTGTTCTACTCCCGCCGCATCGGCGGCAATACGCTCTATGGCGGGGAGGTAGCAGCGCAGGTGGGTGCCGGAGAAAAATTACTGTCAAACCCACGCGCTGCACAGCTCTACAATGCTACCAAAATCTCAGGACGAACGACCAAGGGTACGGGTCTCGGTTTTTTCAATGCCACCTCTGGCCGCGCGTATGCACGCATTCAGACGGAAGAAGGCGGAGAAAGGCGTGTACTCACCGACCCGCTGTCCAACTTCAACGTCTTAGTCCTGGACCAGAATCTCCCGCACAATTCGTATGCAACGCTCATCAATACCACCGTGCTACGGGAGGGAGATGCTTACGACGCCAATGTTACCGGCCTGGATTTCAACTTGCGCGACAAAGCCAATGCATACGCCATTAAGGGGTTTGCTGCCCTCAGCCAGCTCTACCAACCGGGGCAGGCCAAACTGGGGCATACAGCCAGCCTGAGCCTCCGCAAAACCAGTGGCAAATGGCAGGGATCTGTTTCTTATCTCGAAGAGAGCCAAACCTACGACCCCAATGACCTCGGGTTTCTGTACAACAACAACTCCCGCGTTTTCAGCAGTTATGCAGAGTACAACAACTATACGCCCACAGCTCGTTTGAATGGTCGGGGGGCTGGCGTGTACGCCAACTACAGCCGGCTCTTTCACCCCAGTCGATTTACGGACTGGAAAGTCGAAAACTGGGTGTGGGCCGAGACCCGCTCTTTTTGGCAATTCAACCTATGGACAGAAGTACAACCCTCGGCTAGCTTTGATTTTTTTGAGCCACGCGAACCGGGACGCTACTGGCGCAACCCGGGCAATTTTGCCATGGGCGGATCCCTCAATACCGATAATCGCAAGCGGCTGCAGCTTTCGCTGCGCGCCAACCACGGTATCCGGCAAGAGCCGGCCCGAACGCATACCTCCGTGGGGCTGGAACCCCGCTTTCGGCTCAACGACCGATTCAATTTTGGCCTGCTGTTGTCCTATTTTTATGGCAATAACGATCTGGGGTATGTCAATAAGGTTGACACGGCTGTTCCGGATCCTGTAACAGGCGAACTCGACTACCGCCGGGATGTGATCTTCGGAACACGCGCCCTCCATATCATTGAAACAGGGGTGAGGGCCAACTACGCTTTCAATGCCAATATGGTACTCAATTTTCGACTCCGCCATTACTGGACAACCGTCGATTACAGGCGCTACTATCTGCTCCTGCAGGATGGCAGACTTGACAACAGTAGTTACAGCGGCAACCACAACCGTGATTTCGATGCCTTCAACATCGATCTCATCTACCGCTGGCGTTTTGCGCCTGGTAGCGATCTGATTGTCGTATGGAAAAATAGCATTTTCAGCTTCTCGGAAATTCTCGCGCCTTCTTACCTCGGCAACCTCAATCGCTTATTTAACGGTGAACCTCAGGACAATAATCTGTCTGTCAAACTCATCTATTTTCTCGACTATGCGTCGCTGGCAAAACGCTGACACCCTCGCTGCCTGGGTTGAGTACTTCGGCCTGCGGCGGGCTGGTGTATTCTAAAAATGCCAGCCCGCTGTTGCGGCCAACAGAGCGCGCCCTTCGGCTGCTGTAAGCGGTATTCCTTTTGACAGAAAAACACTATCTTTGGCTGCTTGATATGCAGGCAATGATTTGCCACCCATCATAATCAAAATACTGAATGCCATGCGTACTACTCTTTTGCTCCTGCTGCTAAGCATAAGCGTTGGCAGCTTGTGCTCCCAAGCATCGACCATCACCCTTGAAGATATCTGGCGCGACTATAAATACTCCGCCCGCTCGGTACCCGGCTTTAATTTTCTGAGCGATGGCAAGCACTATACCCGCCTCGAGCGAAACAAAATTGAACAGTACAACCTGCTCACCGGCCAGAAAACAGCTACGCTGCTCGATGCTGCCACACTCGCACAGTCAGGCGGCTTCCCGGGCACGATCAGCAGCTATACCTTTAGTGATGACGAGCAGAATATCCTCATTGCTACCGACGAAGAGTCTATCTATCGGCATTCCTCCAAAGCCTTCTACTGGATCTACAACCGCGAAGAAAAAACCATCAAACCTGTCTTTGAACGTGGCAAACACCGGCTTGCCAGCCTCAATCCGCAGGGAAATAAGGTGGCTTTTGTCTTTGAAAACAACCTATACTACAAGGACCTTACCACCGGACAAATACGGCAGATTACGACCGATGGTCTCGAAAATGCCATCATCAACGGTGCTACTGACTGGGTCTATGAGGAAGAATTTAGCTTCGACCGAGGGTTTTACTGGTCACCCGACGGGCAGTATATCGCTTTCTATCGGTTCGATGAACGCGAGGTTCCCGAGTTTACCATGACCAACTACTACAACAATCTCTATCCGGAAAATGTAACTTTCAAATACCCCAAAGTAGGGGCTCCCAATAGCAAAGTGAGCATCCACATCTACGCGCTGGCCACCAACCAGACGGTCAAGGCCGATACGGGTGACTGGGAATATATTCCACGCATCAAGTGGACCCGGGAGCCGGCTTCACTCTGTGTGTTTCGCATGAACCGCCACCAAAACCAACTGGAGCTCCTGCTCGTCGATGCCACAACAGCTGCCTCGCGGACACTCCTGCGGGAGGAAAACAAATACTACATCGACATACACGACAACCTCACCTTCCTGCGCGACGGCAAGCATTTCATCTGGAGCAGCGAGCAGAGCGGGTGGAATCACCTCTACCTGTACGATATGAACGGCCGGCTGGTAAAACCGGTGACCCAGGGCAACTGGGAGGTCAGCGAATTCTATGGATACGATGAAGCCAATGACCTCATTTTCTACCAGGCGGCCAAAGTCGCTGCCAGCCAGCGCGAGATTTATGCGCAGCCCCTCACGGGAAAAGGTAAAGAACGCAAACTGAGTATGGAGGAAGGCTGGAACAGCGCCCAGTTTAGTGCTACTTTCGACTACTTCGTACTCAATTATTCCAATATCAACACGCCACCCACCTTTACCGTATTTGACCGCAACAGTAAGCGCATACGCCTTATTGAAGACAATGCAGCACTTCAGGCCAAGCAGGATACTGCAAAAGTAGCCCCCGTTGAATTTTTCAGTTTTACCACTTCAGAACAGGTACAGCTCAACGGCTTCATCATGAAGCCTGTGCGGGTCAACCCGACGACCCGTTATCCGGTGCTCATGTTTGTCTACGGAGGGCCGGGTAGCCAGCAGGTGACGGACAACTGGAAGGGGCAAAACTACTGGTGGTTTCAGCTACTGGTACAACAAGGATTTGTCGTGGCTTGCGTCGATAACCGCGGCACGGGCGGTAGGGGAGAAGATTTTAAGAAAATGACTTACCTACAGCTGGGACATTACGAAACGCTGGACCAGATTGAAGCTGCCCAATACCTCGCCAAACAGCCATTTGTGGACCCTGCCCGCATAGGCATTTTCGGATGGAGCTATGGCGGCTATATGTCGAGCCTGTGCCTGCTGAAAGGCAGCCAGATATTCAAGGCAGCTATCGCTGTGGCGCCTGTTACCAACTGGAAGTGGTATGATTCAATCTACACAGAGCGGTATATGCGTACGGCTGCTGAGAATGAAAGAGGCTACGAAGATAATTCGCCGGTCAATTTTGCCCGGCAACTCTCCGGCAACTACCTGCTCATTCACGGCATGGGCGACGACAATGTGCACTTCCAGCATACTGCTGAAATGGCCAACGCGCTCATCGCTGCTAATAAGCAGTTTGACACCTATTTTTACCCCAACCGCAACCACGGCATCGGCGGCGGCAACGCCCGCCTGCACCTGTATACCAAGATGACTAATTTTTTGCACGAGTACCTCAAGCCTGCCGGCAGCAGCAACAATAAGGGCCCGCTGCGACCTGCAGCGGCCAATGGCAATCCTGACGAGTAGGTGTCAGGCTGTCTCGCTGGGTGGTTGTATTTTGCCGCTGAAGGCGGCAAAATATAACCGTAGGTGCATTGATTTTTCAAAAAAAATCAGTGCACCTATGAATATAAGACAGTATCAATCCCTGCTGTGCCAAAAAAATCAGCTCGCAAGGAACTTCTGAATACCGCTTTCCGTTTACGATTCACCTTCGTTTACCCCAAATACAGCAGCAATGGCAACGACAGATAAAAAGCCACATAAGATTAATATTGTCAATCGACGGGCTTCGTTTGAGTTCTTTTTTATCGATCAGTACGAAGCAGGGATTGAACTAACCGGCACGGAGATTAAAAGTATCCGGCGCGGAAGCGCTGACTTGCGCGACGCGTATTGCTTTTTTAAAAAGGGAGAACTTTTTGTCAAAAATCTCTACATCGCGGAATACGACTGGGGCAATCAGTTCAACCACGAAACTCGCCGCGTACGCAAGCTTCTCCTCCGCGGCGCGGAGCTGCGCAAGCTGGAGAAAAAAATTAAGGAGCGGGGATTTACCATTGTACCTTACCGACTATATATCAATGACAGGGGCTTTGCCAAACTGGAGATTGCGCTTGCACAGGGCAAAAAGACGCATGATAAGCGTTCGACCATAAAAGAAAGGGAAGGGAAGAGAGACCTTGACCGTGTTAAGAAAACGCTTGATTGATGGTTGACTAATCTAAGACCTGAGCCTATGTCCATGCCGCAGACACTGGATGTCACGCTGACCAACGGCACCATCCGGCTACACTACTGGCCGGGTGGCGCGCAACCCTTGCTGGCACTGCACGGGTTTGCCAACAATGGCTTGACATTCGCGCTGCTGGCGCCCCTGTTGCAGCCTTACTATACCCTCTATGCCCCGGATCTTCCCTTCCACGGTCGAAGTCAGTGGACGAATGAAAGCTACAAGCCGGCAGATATTGAAGCGATTGCACAATTTGTCCTGCAGCATAGCGGTGCTTCATCTCTATCACTGATGGGACACAGTCTGGGTGCCCGTCTGGTACTCTCGACCGCGCTGCTGTCGGAAATGCCTCTGGACACACTGTTTTTGCTTGCCCCTGATGGTATCGCAGGCGCACCCTCCCGCCTCGCAGATCACTGGCCACAAAAACTCCGGCCACATATTATAAAGCTAACCAATCGCTGGCATCGGCTGCCAACACGCCTTGTGCAACTCCTGCCCAAGCGCTGGCTCAATACCGAGGCTCGCCGCATTTTACAGTACCATTGGCACAATGACAGGCAAAGAGAAAGTCTGCTCAATACCTGGCTGTCACTGGCCGCTTTTCCTATTTCAAAAACGCAAGTCCGACGCCGTAGGCTACCCGTCAAGGTGATGCTTGCTATGGACGACCGACTTATGGACAATACAGCCATCGCCCGTTTTTTTTCCCGCCTTGATAATTGCGAAATTTATTGGATCAACTGCGCTCATAACATGCCCGCTGCTGCCGACTTGTGGTATCGATTCTGCCTGCCCCAACCTGCTATTACAGCCGCACCTTGACACCCAGCATGACCGAAAGGGCATGTATGCGATCCTTGTAGGGGCCAATGCCTCCGTGCAAGTCATACAGGGAGTGTTGGTACACTGTCTGTGAAAACAAAGACCAGGCCGGAGACATATACCGCTCAACGCCTCCGCCAATGTTGCCATAGAGGGTAGTGTTATCCAAAAAGCGCCCCCCTTCCAGCCAGCCCTTGGTAAGCTTGTCTTCCAGTGATCCCGGTAGTCCGGGTTCGTTGCGGCCATTGTTGCCGCTGGGCGGTCGGAGGAAGGATGTCGAAAAGGCTGCCTCTCCTGCCGTGTAGTAATTGGCTTCCAATACCATATTCAAGGAGATACCCGACAAGGCATATACGCGCCATTGGTTGCGCATCAACAGATTGATGCGGCCATTGAGTGGTATATTGACCGTGTTAAACTCAAAATTGTGAAGACCTGCCGCAAAAAAGCCCGTGCGCAAGTTGCCGGATATGTACAAAACAGGGATCGGTGCATATCTGCGTACTGCATAAATAAGCCCCGTCTCAAGCTCCCAGCGACCGTGCTCGATGCCCAAAGAAAAACCCCCATGGTAGCCTGCCGCATACCTGTCCAGTGAAATGAGCGTATCAAAACCTACCGTTGTAGGCGGTGTGATGACCCGAAGATAATCCGGACCACCTACCGGCCCCATGCGCAGGTAGGTTTTTTTTGCCCGCTCTCGCCTGTCTTCGTATGTTGTTGCCATAACCATATCTGCTACCGAAGGTTCCGGCAGAGCCATGTGTATGCCCGGAGCAGCAATAGGCTTTAAGAGCCTGGCCGGTAGCGGATGTCGGGCAATAGCAGTCTCAGGTACCAATGAGCCAAGGGATGACAATCTGTCGCCGATGCCGGAATGTCCGGATACCACCGACGCCAGATCACTCACAGGAACCGCCAGCAGGGCAAAAGATTTTCCTCTTTCGTACGACGCACGGGAAGCAGCGATGCTGTTTTCATCAACCACCTCGGCAGCGCTTATGTCATTGGCAGCCGGCAATTGGGATGACTGATTTTGTGTGACCGCGGCCGCCGGGTCAGCCATAAGATGGCTCGTGCCGGCAGTAGCGGGCAGGGACTCGCGGATGGTAGGTCCTTGCCTTGGAGAGATCAATAGAAGCAACAACAAGGCTGCAATAAATTCCAGCGACTTACAGCTGATGACGGCTCTGATGCGACGATGTTCCAGCTCGAGCTGCAGCACCAGCCGATGCCATCCTCTCCGATGCTGGTGAGTACCCACGCGCCCCAGCTGACTGCGTACCACCCGATCAAACAGCACATCCTCCTCCAAAAGCTCATCATCCAGCCTACGGCTCAGCTCGTCCCAGCTCTTTGCCTTATAGGCAGGCTGCATGGGCAACAGTGTGTCCCGGATGTGCTTATCGAGCGGATGCTCACTTTCTTCTCTGATCATCATTTCCTTTGGAACGCAGTACTTCCTGCAGTTTCAATCGTGCTTTGACAAGATTGGACCTGGAGGTACTTTCTGTAATTTCCATCATCTCCGCTATCTCCTTGTGGCTATAGCCCTCGATGACAAACAAGTTGAAGACGGTTCTGTAGGCCGGAGTCAACTGCTGAATGGCAGCCAAAATCTCCTGCTCGGTAAACTGGCTTACTGCATCGGCATCGGCCGAACGCAAATCATAGGCCAGCTCTATATCCTCTGTACGACGCCGGCTGTTTCGACGATAGTGGTCGATGGCCGTATTGACGGTAATCCGCTTCATCCAGGAGCCCAAAGACGTTCCCGGCTTGTATGTCCCGATATAGCGGAAAATTTTGATAAAACTCTCGTGTAATATATCCATGGCTTCATCCTCACCATTGGCATAGCGCAGGCAAATAGCCATGAGCGAGCTGTAGTGTATTTCATACAACTCCTTCTGGGCCCACCGTTCTTTGCGTACGCAGGCGAGTACCAGATCGTCCTCCTGATAATTTCGCGATAAGACGAAGTCCATGAATAAAAGCTTTCGTCAGCTTCTCAGCCGACATAATGCTTTCAAAGATAAACGATATTTGCAACAATATGCTGCCTGTCTGCCAGATCGTAGGCAGGATTTTCTGCCTGAGGCAAAAATCAGGCGTTTCTTTGCGCGTTTTCCCGTTTTAGAAGGAGCATAGCAGGTGCTACCTGACCGAAAAACGGTGAAAACCCGCGAAAAAAGACTCGTTTGGAGCCCGGTAAGAAAATCCCGAACACGCGCCGGGAATTCAGACCTACCCAGCCTTATTTGACTGTTTTCACAAGGGTCCCCGCCTCCAGTGAGCTCGACAAGGCCATACCATTCAGGACGGCCATCTCCTGGTGGCGATCAGCAGGTACATTAAACTGTTGCAGCGCCTGCTGCAGCGTCATACCACTGTTGACTGTGCGAACCTGTATCCGCTCAGGCATTTTACTGAGTTTGGCAGGATCGGTAAGCCGGCGGAAGCCTGTCATCGTAGCCATGAAAAACCCGCGGTTGGCAGCATAATCTGCTTCCAGGGCGAGGCCCATAAACTGATAGATGCTCCCCTCATACTGTATGAAGTAAGATAGTGTCTTTATCACCTGTGAGACCGGCTGCCCCTGTGCATTCTGCCCTTGCTGCACTACCTCCGCTTCCAGCTCCAGCGCATCCAGACCGTTGACTTTCACATTTTTTCTGCCGGTGACCACCAATTTGTGGTTGCTTATGCTGGAATCAGCCGCTTCATTGAGCGAGCGGGCAGGAGAGAGAGCCAGGAAAAGCAGTGCCTTGCCGTCAGCAGGTGCCATTTGTACCTGCTGAGGACTGTTGACAAGCTTCCACTGTGCCGGGGAGGGGAATTGAAATTTCATTGTAGGGTGGTAGAAAACGGAATTTTCAACAAATCCCTGCCGCGGATCCTCTCCATAGACCAAGCCGTCAATCAGGCGCAGGTAGCTGTCCCGCCCCACTTTGTAGGTGTGCCCGGTTTCGCGCTGCTGCCAATCGGCTGCCAGTACACCCACTCGCTGCTGGCGGTCACCCGGATCGGGGTGCGTCGACATGAATACCGGCAGCCGACCTTCTGCGCCACCGCTCAGCTGGTCGAGTGTAGCGAAGAAACCTGCCATCTCACGGGCATCGTAATCTATCTTGGAGGAGTATTCAACCCCCAACTGATCAGATTCAGATTCGGCATCGCGGCCGTATTTCAATAAAAGCAGCCCTATCCCCTGGCTTGCTGCCTCGGCAAACTGTGCCAGCTCGGGCTTGATGATTATTCCTGCCACCAACCCAATCTGTGCCAAAATAGTTCTGCTGTACTGCCGGGCCGAATGCCGGGCCGTCACGTGGCCAATCTCATGCCCCAATACACCGGCAAACTGCGCTTCGTTGTTGAAATGCGCCAATATGCCTCTTGTAAAGTAGACGTATCCACCGGGCAACGCAAATGCATTGACCACCGGAGAGTCCAATATCTTAAACTGATAATCCAGATTGGGCCGGTGCGAAATAGCCGCCATCGCTTTGCCTTTTTCGGTAATAAACTGTTGCAGCGCCGCGTCTTCATACAGACCAAATTCTGCCACAATCTCGGGGTCGGCTTGCATCCCCATAGCAATCTCCTGGCTTTCAGACATCAAGCTCAGCTCCTTCTTGCCTGTAACCGGATTGCTGGCGCAATCAACCAGTACAAAAGTCATGGCAGTTCCCCACAAAACCATCATAGCCTTACGGCTAATTTTTGTCCACAGAATTCTCGTTTTCATACTTTGTGTCTGTTTTTGTATGATGCCAGGTCTAATATAGTCGTGCCTGTTATCCCCTTCTTTAAGGCATAAAAGGCAAACGACTGTCCAACACCCTTTTGGTGGCCTATGCCGCCAAAAGGGTGTTGAAGTTACATTTTTTGAGCAAAACTACTCCCCCACAATACGCATCCCCAGCCACACACTCAATAAGCCGCCTGCCAGACTGCTCAGCAAGTATACAGCCGCCATCGACCACATACCCCCTCGTAACATTTGGAGCATCTCATTGGAGAAAGTCGAAAAGGTGCTGAAACCGCCACAGAAGCCCGTTATCAGCAAAAAACGGTACTCTGGTGCCAGCCACTGCCGTGAAGCTGCAGCCAGCAAAATACCCAGTATTATACAGCTCAATATATTGGCAATCCAGGTGCCCAAGGGAAATTGTCCTCCATGACCCAACCAGATACCAGTATAATAGCGGCACAAGCTGCCCACACCTCCCCCGATAAATACCCATAGTGAACTCATGAAGTGGTGTTGGCAGTTTTCTTTTTTTGTTTTTCCAACCAATACAAAACCCCTCCTACAACGAATACCTCCAGCAATAAATTGCCATACAGACCCCATACGCCGTCTAAACCAAGTACTACACTGACCAGCAGCATAGTAAGCCCAACGAGACCATTCGTTATCTGGTCGTGACTGTAACCCGCCTCAACAAGGACATGGTGAATGTGTCGTCGGTCACCCCGCAGTATATGGGTACCCGCGCGCAACCGGAGGAAGACCACCCGGACTGTATCCAGCAGGGGCACAAATAGTATGGCAATAAGCACAGCAGGAGCCCCTGACAATGCCTGCATCGATTGATCACTCAGTCTTTCGTTGACTTCAATGAACTCTATAGCCAGCATAGAGCAGAGTATACCCAACACCAGCGATCCCGAGTTGCCCATATATATTCTGGCAGGATGCACATTGTACTTAAGAAACGCCAGTATACTACCCAACAGCGCAATAGCAATAGTAGCGTAGGCAGGATGGTCTGCCAGAAAAAACCATACTCCCCAGATGCCTGTTGCCAGAGCACCCAGACTTGCCGCCAGTCCGTTTATGCCATCGATCAGGTTAAATGCATTGGTAATCAACAAAATAACCAACAAAGAAAGTGAGATTTCTACTCCCTCGGAAAGTAAGGCTCCCATACCTGACAGCAGCTCAAGTCCGTGTAAATGGATATCTGACTTAAAAACGAGTATCAGGGCAGCCATCAGCTGTGCTGCCAGCTTTTTTCCGACAGATACCGGCGATAGGTCGTCGCGGGCAGCTACCAGAAAAAGGATGGTGAGTGCACAAAGGATGTACTGCAATTTGTTGAAATCAACAAAAGGCGTCCAAAGCAGAATCGAAAATATCGTGCCCGCAAAAATACCAATCCCCCCCAAAGGCGAGATCAGCAACCGCTCGCGGCCGCGAGCGTCGACTGCCGTGTACAACCGTCGGGTACGTGCAATCTGAATTATTGTCGGTAACGCAAAATAAGTTAGCGAGAATGCTGTCACCAACGCCAGCACCAAGATGGCCATGCGGGTCCTTATTTGAATTTCCCAAAAATAGAAAATTCCCCGCAACTGTGCATCTTCCGGATAGCAACATCAATTATTTCCGCTGCTGACTCGATTTTTTTCAGACTCAAGGCCTGTCTGTCGGCGTCTTGATTCTTTGACCTCCTGGTTGCCAAAGTTGTGCACCCACTGTATTGTCAGCCTTCGACTCTCCCAGCCGCCGCTGGCATCCATCATCAGGTCTCCAAACATGTTGATACCCCGCCAACGCTGGGTAAGGAAGACATCCGACAAAGAAACCCGAAGTCGCCCCCGGTCATTCATTATTTTTTTGCTGAATCCTACATCCACGCTTCCCATAGCAGCAGATCGAAAATTGCCCTCCCATATCGAGGGAGAGTTGTAGAAGCCAGAAATTTCAGCAGAAATATCACCCGGCAGTGTGAGTGTATTTTGCACATAGGTTGAAAAGGTAGTTCTCTGCAAATCTATCGTCTTCCCCTCACCAAAATTACTCTGATTGCGGGTATTAAAAATACTTGCATTCACATAGACATTCCACCATTTGGTCAACTGTACCGGTGCACTCAACTGCAGGCTTACGACTTGTTGCTTGGCTATATTCCTGGGCCCGATGAAGGCCCGGTTGCCCGACAAGGTATCTGTTATCTGTGCCATCAGGTCATCCGTATGGCTGTAAGAGATTGTAGCGGAATACATCTGCCGGAGGGTGTATGTAGCCGAAGCGTTGTGGGTATATTGGGGTCGCAGAAAAGGATTGCCACGCTGAAAAGTGAGTTCATCAAGCCTAAATTCAAAAGGATTGAGGTTTTCGTAGCGCGGCCGGTCGATGCGGTAGCTGTAATCCAGTCGGACTGCATTGTTGTCGTTCAACTGATGACTGATACCCGCTGAGGGGAAAAGGTTGAAATAATCCCGCTCCACCCGGTTGTTGTCAATCGCTCGCTGACTCCTAAGCTCCCCCACTGAATGCGTATGCTCAACCCGCAGACCTGCCTGCACACTCGTGCGAGTACTGATAGCTCGTTGGTACTGTGCATACAACGCATTGATATTCTCTGTGTATACAAAGTTGTTGCTATTCTGCAGGTCGAGCACCGGCAGACCATCCGGATAATTGTAAAAATCAAAAGTATTATCCGTGACCACATACGATACTTTTCCACCCACAGACAGCTTTCCGTCTCCCAACGGACGCTCATGATCCAGCTTTAAAGAAGCCAGATCGATGTCGGTGGGTGCATCATTGCCAAAAATCCGGCTGCTCAGAAGCTGTGTTTCTGTCGGATCGTAATAATAATTAGGCTGGTAAGACTTGTTGGTATTGCGAAAGCGGGCGTAATCAAGGTCTATATTCAATGTTTTTCCCTCCCCTTCATCCAGTCGGTAGTTGATATTCGCGTTGTAGTTGTGATCATCATTGTCAAAAGTAGATCCGGCAAGTAGTATTTGCTGAATGTTACCATCGGCCAGCGTTCCTATTTCCGTACGGCTACTTCCAATGCCTTCATTGTTGGCGATGAATCCGCTCACGAGCACTCCCACTGTTTGCTTGGGAGAAATGAAAAAATCAGCGCCCGCACGGAAGTTACTATTTTCCCACCCCCACCGCTGGCGGCTTGTCTGGGTAAAGCTCAGCCCGCTCTGGTTTCGCAAAAAATTCTGAAAACTAAAATTGTGGCCTTCGGCATAGCTATACCGACCAAATACATTCACTTTTTCGTTGCGGTGATTCAGTCCCAGCGCGCCATTATAGGAAGAGTGGATACCTACCCGATAGGTGAGATCGAGGTTGCCATTGGTCCCCAGGCTTTTATTCTTTTTGAACCGTATGTTGATGATACCGGCATTCCCTTCAGCCTCATATCGAGCGCCAGGACTCGTTATGATTTCAACTGCCTCAATTTCTGTAGCCTGGATATTTTTCAGAAAAGCAGCTAAATCAGACATGCTGAGCGGTGACGGCTTGCCGTCAATGTAGATACGTACACCATTTTTCCCCATGAGCAGGATATTATCATTGTTGTCAACAACAACACCCGGTGCTTTGCGCAGCATCTCCAGCGCATTGTTGCCGGAAGCTGTGGGCATGGCATCCACGTTGAAGACGGTCATATCAGACCTCATCTCTACAATTGGCTTGCGGGCAGTAACCGTCACTTCTGCCAGCGATGCTGCTCCCGTGGACATGGCAATGTCCGACAATATTTTTTCCTCATTCGGCAGGAGTTCAAAAGTAGATGACCTGTACATTTCAAGACCTACGTAGCTTACTTCCAGCCAATACCGCCCCACAGCTAAGCCCGGCAGCGTGTACTGCCCCGATTCATCGGTTGAAGTCGCCTTGACGATAACCGAATCTACGGCACTGTACACAATACAATTGGCAAACATTACTGCCTCTCCGCCTGCCTCTCTAACCACACCCCGCAGGCTTGCCTGCGACTGTGCAACCAACATTCCGCTGCTAAACAGCAGCAGCCACAATATCCACAATGAATTTTTCTGGTACATAACCCTGATTGTTATCCGCTGACTCAACAGCTTCTTTAGTGAAACACAACTAAAGACGGGTCGAGCAGGGCTGACGTTGCGCCACCCAGTGGGATAATCGATCAAAGTGCTCTTTGGGAGTGCCGAGTGCCATCATTTGTAAGACCAACAGATTCCTCCCCGCTATCAAATCATTGGCAGTCGAAACAAATATGACTAATTTTTAAGCTCTAATAAAGCCACACTTTCAACATGCGATGTATGCGGGAACATGTCTACCGGCCGAAGGCGCTTAAGTTCATAGCGTTCGGAGAGAAGCTGCAGATCTCGTGCCTGTGTTGCCGGATTACAACTTACATACACCAATCTTGGTGCCGCCAGCTGAAGCAGCATATTGACTACCTCAGGATGCATACCCGCTCTGGGGGGATCTGTAATCAGCAAGTCCGGCTTGCCATGTATGTCAGCAAAAGCAGTCGTTAGTATATTCTTGACATCCCCGGCATAGAAAACTGCGTTGGCAATACTGTTGCGTTCTGCATTGAGTCGTGCATCCTCGATGGCAGCACCAATTTCCTCTATACCGACAACCTTTTTTACGCGATCTGCCATGTAGAGTGCTATACTGCCGATACCGGTATACAAGTCGTACACATTTTCGTCGCCTTTACAGTCGGCCATCTCCACCACCAGATCATACAAGTTGACTGCCTGCCTGGTATTCGTCTGAAAAAATGATTTTGGCCCAATGACAAACCGCACATGTCCCAGCTGCTCTTCGATATACCCCTTACCGTGGTAGGTACGCATTTCCAGATCCAGCAGGAACTCATTGAGCTTGGGGTTAATACAATAAATCAGCGTACTGATTTCGGGAAAAGCCGTGACGACTGCCTGCAGGAAGGGTTGTATCTGCGTTGCATCATCGCGATGAAAAGCGATGATTACCATCGTTTCACCCAAGCTACTCGTGCGTATGAGCAACTGCCGCAGCAAGCCTTTTTGCTCACGCATATCAAAAAAAGGCAGCTGCATGCTGCGAGCCAGCGCTGCTATGCCGTTGCGTATTTCGTTGCTTGGCGAGGCCTGCAGCCAGCAATGTGCTATGGGCAGGATTTTATCGTAGACGCCCGGCCGGTGAAAGCCAATAACATCTTCGAAAGTGCTCACCTCAGTAGCAATCTCTGCCGGCGTCAGCCACCGGCGATTGGCACAGCCAAATTCAAGCTTATTGCGATAGTAAGTAGTCTCTTGCGCTCCAAGAATAGGCTCGAGCTGGTCAAACTCCAACTTAGCAAGGTGCCGGACAGCATCGGCCACCTGCTGTTGTTTGTGACGAAGTTGAGCCTCATACGAAAGATGCTGCCATTTGCAGCCGCCGCAATTGCCAAAATGCTCACAAAATGGCTGCACCCGGTCAGGGGAGGCCTCTTTGAGTTGCTTGACCACACCAAACTGAACGCCTTTCTTGCGCTTGATCACCAGTACGTCCTGCACATCCCCCGGCACAGCCCCCTCTGCAAATATTACTCGCCCTTCAGCATCGCGCCCTACAGCCATCCCCTTATCGGCCAGACCTGTAAACCGTACATTGGTAACCATTTGTGGCTTGTTGCGACTTCGCCCCATAAGAACTTCTATTATATGTTTTGCCGCGAGGCTCTGTACAGTTGCACAGAGCCTCGCGGCAAAATTGCGTTAATGACACCTCAAAAATTACAGCCCTGAAAGCTCCGGGCCCCCAGACCGTACTAGCCCTGTAACAACGTCTTGAAATCTACCCGCCTGCGTATGATATTTTCCAGTTCGCTGATGGCGACGCGTTCCTGTTGCATGCTGTCGCGCTCACGCAGCGTGACCGTATGATTTTCAAGTGTCTCAAAGTCAACCGTGATACAGAAAGGCGTACCGATAGCATCCTGCCGGCGATACAACTTGCCGATAGAACCCGTATCATCGTACTGGACGGGAAAGCTGAACCGCAGATCATTGAAGATATCCTGTGCTGCTTTCACCAAAGATTCTTCATTGCGCTTAAGCGGAAAAATGGCTGCCTTAATCGGCGCCAACGCCGGTGGCAGTTTGAGCACATCGCGGGTATTGCCTTCTTCGCCCGAGCCGCCAACTTCCTCCTCTACCAGCGCATTGCTCAGCATGGCCAGGAACATACGGTCAGCGCCAATAGACGTTTCCACTACATACGGCACATAACTCTCGTTGCGCTCGGGATCAAAATACTGAAGCTTCTTACCCGACAACTCCTGGTGATTGCGCAAGTCAAAGTCTGTACGAGAGTGTATTCCCTCGAGCTCCCGAAAGCCGAAAGGAAAATCAAACTGTATATCCACAGCAGCGTCGGCATAATGCGCAAGATTGTCATGATCTTTGAAACGCAATTTTTCTGCAGGCGTACCCAGCGCCAGGTGCCAGGCCATACGTCTTTCTTTCCAGTAGGCGTACCACTCATGCTGTGTACCCGGGGGAATAAAAAACTGCATTTCCATTTGCTCAAACTCGCGCATGCGGAAGATGAACTGTCGGGCTACGATTTCATTGCGGAAGGCTTTGCCTATCTGTGCAATACCGAAAGGCAGTTTCTGCCGCGTAGTCTTTTGCACATTCAGGAAGTTAACAAAGATGCCCTGTGCCGTCTCCGGACGCAGGTATAGCTTGGCCTCTTCCCCGGCAATATTGCCCAATTGGGTAAAAAACATAAGGTTGAACTGACGGACATCCGTCCAGTTGCGGGAACCCGTATCAGGATCTGCAATCTCCAGCTCTTCGATCAGCCCCTTGAGTGCCTCCATATCCCCTGCACTCATAGCCGCTGCCAGCCGTTCCGTCAGGCGGTTGACCTGCTGCTGGTAGTCAACCACCCGCGGATTTGTGCTGCGGAAAAGCGCCTCGTCAAAATCTGCGAAACGCTTTTTGGCCTTTTCCACCTCTTTATCGATTTTCGCACCTATCTTTTCGATAGCATCTTCGATCAGGGTGTCGGCACGATAGCGCTTTTTACTGTCCTTGTTATCCACCAACGGGTCGTTGAAAGCGTCAACGTGGCCGGAAGCTTTCCAGGTTTTGGGGTGCATGAAAATGGCTGCATCAATACCAACGATATTTTGGTGCATCTGCACCATGGCACGCCACCAGTACTCTTTAATGTTATTTTTCAGCGCCACGCCATAAGGTCCGTAGTCATATACAGCCCCCAGACCGTCATAGATTTCGCTGGAGGGATAAATAAAACCATACTCCTTGCAGTGCGCGGTAAGCTTCTTAAATACATCACTTTGTTGCTGTGCCATTGTCTTCAATCTTTTGGAGCTGCAAAGATATGTATTTGCAGACATAGTATGACCGTTTCACCCGGCTGCTGTTGGTCCATTCCATCAAAATGCGGCTAATTTTCAGGCAAAATATCCACAGGCTCCTTACTAAATGATGGCTATGTGTTAACTTTACACCCTTATGAATCACGAGCTTTAACCAAAAATCATTAGCCGACCATGAGTGAACTGCGTCCCTGGCTCAAGCATTATCCCGCTGGTGTGCCGGCCAATATCGATACCAATACATATGCGACTGTCGTACAGATGCTGGAAGAAACCTTCCAAAAATATGGCGATGCACCCGCCTTTGCTTGTATGGGCAAGTCTATGTCTTTCACAGAAATTGAACTGCTCTCGCGTCATTTTGGTGCCTACCTGCATTCGCGCGGCCTGCAGCCAGGCGACAAGATAGCCATCATGATGCCCAACCTGCTGCAGTACCCTATTGCTTTGTTTGGTGCACTGCGTGCAGGACTTGTGGTTGTCAATACCAACCCGCTGTATACGCCCCGCGAGATGCTGCATCAGTTTGATGATTCAGGCGTCAAGGCGATTGTGATTGCCGAAAATTTTGCGGCTAACCTTCAGGCTATTGTCAAAGAAACCCAGATCAAAACAGTCATACTGGCCAGCATAGGAGAGATGCTGGGCTTCCCTAAAGGCAACATCGTCAATTTTGTGGTCAGGCGTATCAAAAAAATGGTACCTCCCTTTCATCTGTCCAATACTGTACCCTTCATGGAGGCCCTTAAACACGGACGCAAATTTACGTTGCCGTCCTTTAAGGCTTCTGCTGATGACGTCATCCTGCTACAATACACAGGGGGTACCACCGGTGTTTCCAAGGGCGCCATGCTGACCAACAAAAATATTGTCAGCAATATGCTCCAGATCAAAGCCTGGATGAATCCCTATCTTAAAGAAAAGGCAGAGGTGGCTCTTTGTCCGCTACCGCTCTACCACATCTTCGCTTTCACAGTCAATGCACTGGCGCTGATGAGCTTTGGTACCCTCAATGTGTTGATCACCAACGCGAGGGATCTGAACTCAATCATCAAAACCATGAAGGACTATCCCATCTCTGTCATCACAGGCGTCAACACACTTTTCAACGGACTGCTCAACCAGCCGCAATTTGCCGGCCTCAATTTTAGCTACCTGAAAGTAACTGTGGGCGGTGGTATGGCCGTTCAGCGCGCTGTCGCGGAGCGCTGGCAGCAGACAACCGGCTGCATCCTCGCCGAAGGATTCGGCATGACAGAATCCAGCCCCGTTGTGAGCGTAAATCCACTTGACAAGACCTGCCGCATTGGTTCCATAGGCCTCCCTATGCCCTCCACCGATGTGCGCATCGTCGATGAAAAGGGTATTGTGCAGCCCCCGGGTGGTGTAGGTGAAATACAAGTCAAAGGGCCACAAGTAATGAAAGGCTATTTCAACCGGCCTGAGTCCACTGCTCAGACCATTCAGGACGGCTGGCTGTGCACAGGTGATATCGGCATGATGACAGAAGACGGGTTCTTCTCCATCGTTGACCGCAAAAAAGATATGATTCTCGTATCCGGATTCAACGTTTACCCCAATGAGGTCGAGGAAGTGATTATCATGCACCCCAAAGTGCTGGAAGTTGCTGCCATCGGCGTGGCAGATGAAAAATCCGGTGAAGTCGTCAAAGTTTTTGTCGTGCGTAAAGATCCCGGCCTCACAGCTGAGGAGATCATTGCTCACTGTCGTACCAACCTGACTGGCTACAAGATTCCTAAGTATGTGGAATTTCGCGACGAGCTTCCCAAAACCAACGTAGGAAAAATCTTGCGCCGCGCCCTGCGCGACCAGGAAAAACCTGCTTAATTAAATACGCGTATGAATGATGAACACACCGAAGTGTACGGCCGCATACAGGAATGCGTAAGCTTCCTGCAAAAACGTACAGACTTCCGGCCTCAGCTGGGTTTTATTCTGGGTACAGGCCTCAGTGGGCTCGCTAATGAAATTGAAACTGTCTATAGTATCGACTATGCCCGCATCCCCCACTTTCCGGTCTCTACCGTCGAAAGTCATCAGGGAAAACTGATTTTTGGCTACCTGGCCGGGCGGCCTGTCGTAGCCATGGCCGGACGCTTTCACTTTTACGAAGGCTATAGCATGCAACAGCTTACCTTCCCTGTACGCGTCCTCAAGTTTCTGGGCATCGAACGATTGATTATCTCCAATGCAGCCGGCAGCACCAATCCCGCCATTAATATGGGGGATATTGTATTCGTGCGGGATCATATCAACCTGCAGGCTGATAACCCCCTGCGCGGCTACAATGACGAACGACTGGGCCCGCGCTTCCCTGACATGCTGCAGACCTACGACCGTGCGCTCAATGGGCGCGCTCTGGCTATTGCAGCCGAACTGGGCGTGCCTGCACACGAAGGCGTGTATGTTGCCTTACAGGGACCCAATCTCGAAACCCCCGCCGAATACCACTTTTTGCACGTTATCGGCGGGGATCTCGTTGGTATGTCAACAGTACCGGAAGTCCTTGTTGCCCGGCACATGGAACTACCTGTACTGGTGGTTTCCGTGGTTTCTAACAAATGCTATCCGCTGTCAGAAATTCGGGAAACCTCTCTGCAGGATGTTATCAGTGCTGTTCAGGGAGCAGAACCGCGACTGAAGGCAGTCATGCTAAAACTACTCCCCAGCTTGTAACTACCGTCCACGCCGATGCCCCGGAGGAGCTCCACCACCACCATGCTCGCGCCTGTGGCGAAGCTCCTCCAGCATCTCCCGCTTAAATTCGCGGTCAGCCTCCGGAAATTTGACAATTTTTGAGGCAGGTACCACCTGCTTGAATCGCTCATAGTAGCGGCGGCGTAGTGCCAAAAGCTCTTCATCAAGCCTGAACGACTGCTCTATCCTTCGCGCTGCATCTGCTTCACTGATGGAATCAGCGGGCCGCTCCAGATCATACTTGAGGAAAATACGCTCGCGTTCCTCCTCCATCTCATTAACTAATGGCCAGAAGCGCTCTGCTTCCTGCGGACTCAATGCCAGCCTGCTTGTAATGTAGGCAACGCGCTGAGCCTTTATCCGTGCATTTTGCATACCCCTTCCCGGAAAATCGCCAATTACTTGCGCCTGTATGACCGAAAGACATAGCAGGAAAATACCCGGCATCAATATTAAATGCAGCTTTTTCATATGCAATGAATTAATAAATGAAGTAAAAATTTGCCACCTGCAGTAACTACAGGCCCATCATGTATATGTCTCCGATAGCTACCCGCCTGAGCGACGGGATGACTTGTCAAAAAGTTATGTGCACAGGCAGCGGTAACCTCACAGTGTATCATCCTCTAACTGCTCGGGTGAAGATACTTTCCCTGAGCTGCCGGACGTTATTGGCGCTGTGCCGGTCGCAGGCAAGCCCATTACACCCTCCTCTTCGATTAGGCCGGTCTCCAGCAGCAACGCCAGATCAAACGAATGGAGATTCTCTTCGAGATAGGCTTCCAGGTCCTCATCTGATAGTGAAGCCAGCCCTTTGTAATCTGCCGATACTACGCTTGTGCGCTGCTGCCACCAAATGCCTGCAGTAATCAGCAGGCAAATGCCAGCCGCTACGGCCCACCACCTGATACCCCCAATCATAGTCGTTGGCAACACAGCCCTCTTGGTGTCCACCCGGGCTGAAGTCACTGATAAAACTGCCTTCACCATAACCTCCCGCTTGTCATCTGCCAAGGGAGTATACCCGTCCGGGCGTCCGTACAAGGATGACAACAGCGGAGCATCAGACAACTCTTCCCGTATGAAAGACTGTTCGTCCTTTGTTTTCATAGCGTCTGTTCTGTAAGTAAGCGTTCAATTTTTTTGACTGCGTGATGAAAATTTGCTTTGAGCCCCCCCACCGAAGTGTTCAGGATAAGCGAAATGTCGTCATAGCCCAATCCGTCAAAATACCGCAACATAAATACCAGCCGCTGTTTATCCGGCAATCTGCTCACCGCCTCCAGCAGCCGGGCCTGAATTTCATCCCCCTCAAAGTCGGCATGGCTGTGAACCTGTGCAATAGCTGCCCGCATGGAATCATCATCTAAAGACACCGTCACCCGTCTTTTTTCCTTTGCGATAAACAGCAGAGCCTCGTTGGTTGCTATCCGGTACAACCAGGTGTACAGTTTACTCTCGCCCTTAAAATCCGGAAGATGCTGCCATACCTTTAACAGCGTATTTTGAAAAACATCTTCTGCATCGGGCGCTGAGCTTAGCAATCGGCGGATATGTCCGTAGAGTCGGCCACCGTAAGCATCCACCAGCAGGCGGAAACTTTCCCGATGCCCTTGCCCTTCCGACAGCTTATGTATGTCCCGATCTGGTATCAAGCTGATATATCGTTTTCTTACCCATTGGATAACGATAGCCCGGCAGGGTTTAATACCTCCCCAAATATTGAGCTAAAAAAATCGGCCAAATATGGCTGTCATGGTCATCGTTGAGGGCATAAACAACAAAACGGAAGCTGTGTCTGACTGACGCAACTTCCGTTTTATGTTGATGAGCCCGGATCACCGAGGATCTAAAGCCATCAGATATATAGCATTGCTATTGCTGCGAGACCTAGCCGCCCAATGCAGCCGCACCGCCAACGATTTCGAGGATTTCGTTGGTGATAGCCTCCTGGCGAGCCTTGTTGTAAGAAATTTTCAGGTCTCTCAGCAACTCATCTGCATTTTCAGTAGCCTTGTCCATGGCCGTCATACGAGCCCCGTGTTCGGAAGCATGGGTATCCAGCAGGAACTTGTGAAACTGCGTTTGCAGAATCGTAGGGATGAGGTAATCCAGCAACTCCTTCTTATCAGGCTCAAAGAGATAATCAGCCCGCAACTGCTTGTCGCCAGCGACCTTCTCAATCTTGGCAACCGGCAGGAATGGCAGGTGGATCGTATACTGTACAGCAGCATTCTTGAACTGGCCGTAGGCAACCTCGACTGCATCGTACTGACCGGAAGCAAACGCATCCATCAGGCGTTGAGAAACCCGGCGGGTATTGTCGAAGGAAAGATTGTCAGACAGCAGCACATACTCATCAATGATATTCACTGACTGGCCATAGCGCTTACGGAAGAAGTCAAACCCCCGTTTTCCTATACAAATCACATCGACATCGCCGCTGGCATAAGCCGCAGCAAACTTGTTTTCCAGCACTTGGACAGCCGCCTTCAGAACGTTGGAATTGAAAGCACCGCAGAGACCCCTGTTGGAAGTAACCACCACCAGACAGGCCTTTCCGATTGGCCGTTCGATACCGAAGGGAGAATCGACATCACCTTCAAGGTTTGACAGGATATTGCGCAGCATATTGTCGAGGCGATCGGCATAAGGCCTCAATTGCACGATAGCCTGCTGAGCACGGCGCAATTTGGCAGCCGAAACCATTTTCATGGCTTTGGTAATTTGCTGCGTATTTTGCACCGAACGAATTCTCTCTCTGACCTCTTTTAAGCTTCCAGCCATGGAATCAAGCTATTTGTGGAGTGCTGCCTGTAGCAAAGGCTTCAGGCAGCACTTTTATTTCATAATTAGACAAGCCCGGGCAACTTATGCGCTGCCCGAAGGCATTACTTCTTATACTTAGCAGAAAGATCTGCAGCTATTTGCTCCAGCACCTTCAGATCAGCGTCATCCAATTTACCTGCCCGGAAATTAGACAACACCTGTGGGTAGCTCTGCTCCAGCTCGATCAGCAGCAGTTCTTCGAACTCACCGACTTTATTTACCGGCACATCGCGCAGACGACCTTTGGTACCCAGGTAAATGATAGCTACCTGCTTCTCAACAGCCACCGGAGAATACTGAGGCTGCTTCAGGATTTCCACGTTGCGCTTACCTTTTTCCAGTACCGCCATGGTAGCTGCGTCAAGATCGGAGCCGAACTTAGCGAAGGCTTCAAGTTCGCGATACTGCGCCTGGTCGAGCTTCAGCGTACCAGCCACTTTCTTCATCGACTTGATCTGTGCATTACCCCCTACGCGGCTCACAGAGATCCCCACGTTGATGGCAGGGCGAATACCCGCATTGAACAAGTTGGCCTCGAGGAATATCTGCCCGTCAGTGATTGAGATAACGTTGGTCGGGATATAAGCAGAAACGTCACCTGCCTGTGTTTCGATGATTGGCAGCGCCGTCAGTGATCCACCCCCTTTAACGATGCCAGCCTTCTTGAGTGTATCCGGCAGATCGTTCATAGAGCGTGCGATCTCATCGTTGGCGATGATTTTAGCGGCACGCTCCAACAGGCGGCTGTGGAGATAGAATACATCACCAGGGTAAGCCTCGCGGCCCGGTGGGCGGCGCAGCAGCAGAGACACCTCGCGATAAGCAACTGCCTGCTTAGACAAGTCATCATAGATGATCAGGGCAGGGCGGCCGGTATCCCGGAAATACTCACCGATAGCCGCCCCGGCAAACGGTGCATAGAACTGCAGCGGAGCAGGATCAGCTGCAGAAGAAGAAACGATAACCGTGTAAGGCATAGCACCGTATTCCTCCAGCGTGCGCGCCACATTGGCTACCGTAGAAGCCTTCTGACCACAAGCTACATAGATACAATATACAGGCTCACCCCGGTCGTAGAACTCCTTCTGGTTGATGATGGTATCGACAGCGATGGCTGTCTTTCCCGTCTGGCGGTCACCGATGATCAACTCGCGCTGACCGCGACCGATAGGAATCATGGCATCGATAGCCTTGATACCCGTCTGCAGCGGCTCGTTTACCGGCTGCCGGTAGATAACCCCGGGGGCTTTGCGCTCCAGCGGCATTTCATACTTCTGTCCTGTGATTTCGCCTTTACCGTCGATCGGGCGACCCAGCGGGTTGACTACGCGACCGAGGAAACCTTCGCCCACCTCGATGGAAGCAATGCGATTGGTCCGGCGCACCTTAGAACCCTCACGGATACCATCGCTGGCACCCATCATAACGACACCCACATTGTCCTCTTCCAGGTTCAGGACGATTGCCTGAACACCTGTTTCGAACTCGACCAATTCGCCCGACTGGGCCTTGTTGAGTCCATACACGCGGGCGATACCATCACCCACCTGAAGAACTGTACCATACTCTTCCAGTTCAGTAGC
This sequence comes from Saprospiraceae bacterium, assembly GCA_032115735.1. Classification (GTDB taxonomy): domain Bacteria; phylum Bacteroidota; class Bacteroidia; order Chitinophagales; family Saprospiraceae; genus JAUMBM01. The sequence continues at coordinate 1,916 of JAUMBM010000093.1, read as the reverse complement.
ACTCGAGAAGCCCGATAGTTGCTGCTTGAGTATGGCCGATATTTCGTCTGGTTTTACGTCAACCATGGATCAAAAATTTTCGTGGTTTATCAAAAAATGAACCAAGCCCGGCCGACACTAGCGGGCCCTGATCTGAGAAATGTATGCATTTTCAACGAAGCCCCTGCGAAGCTTCTCGAGCTTCTCAGCGATACTTGCATCGTAGATCTTATCATCGAAGGCCAGTACGAAACCGCCTATGATATCAGGATCGACCGACAGTTGCAAATCGATGTTGTCCTTCGTCAGAGAGCTGGATACAAGCACTTGGCGAATCTCCTCGACCACCGCCTCGCTCATAGGACTTGCCGTAGTCAGCCTGACCGTAGAGATGCTCTTGAACTTTTTATAGAGCTCAATGAACTCCCCGGCAATCTCCGGCAGATACTGCTCGCGACCTTTGGTAATAAGAATTCGTAAGAACGCCATGGTGAGCGCATCGTACTTGTCTTTCAGCAACAGATCGACGATGGTTATTTTCTTGGAAGCGGGGACAACGGGACTCTTCAGCAGCAGGTAGAAGTCGCGGTTTTTGACCAACTCCTTAAAGCTGCGTACATCTTCCGTCACGCGCTCCAGCTTCTGCTGCTCGACGGCCAAATCTACCAGAGACTTGGCATAGCGGCTTGCGATTCTTTGTACGGACATATAGAATGTTGCATTAACTATCCCCTGTAATGAAGAAACGCAAGCAGATGTCGCAGGCAGGCGCTTCTCCCGTACCGGTATGATGCATAAAAATTGACTAATTCATCTTGGCCTCAGACACCAGCGTCTTGACGTAGCTCTCTTGCTCTGCGTTGCCTTTCAGCTCCTTGCGCAGCAGCTTTTCGGCAATCTCCAGTGAGAGCCTGCCCATCTGGTTCTTAAGATCCGTGACAGCTGCCATGCGCTCGTTTTCGATCTCCTGCTTGGCATTGGCCATCAGCCGCTGTGCCTCCGCACGAGCCTGTTCCTTAGCCTCTGCAATAATTGCAGCCTTGGCGTCATTGGCATCCCGCAAGATTTTGGCACGCTCTTCACGCGCCTCTGCCAGCAATCGCTCATTCTCCGCTTTGAGGTTGGACATATCCTGGCGAGCACGCTTAGCCTCATCTAAAGAAGCCTGGATCTCATGCTCGCGCTGCCGCAGCGCCTTTTGGATAGGACCGAAAGCAACCTTACCCAGGAAGCCCCAAATCAGCAAAAAAATCAACGACGTCCATACGATCAAACCCGGATCAGGCTTAATAATGGAAAAGTCTGCCAAAAGTATCATATCCATCATCATTGTCTTTCTTTTTCCAGCCGGTACGCAATACCGGATATGTCATTGAAAATGATTACTTGCTGAGAAGACCGGTGGCGCAGCCAATCGCTGCGCCATACCGGTTTTTTTTCTGAATGCGGAAGTATTAGTTAGCCAGCAGACCTACAACGATTGCGAACAGCGCTGCACCTTCTACAAGTGCCGCTGCAAGAATCATGTTGCTCCGGATATCACCTACAGCCTCTGGCTGACGAGCGATAGCCTCCATTGCGCGGCTGCCGATAAGGCCAATGCCGATGCCTGCGCTAAGTGCTGCAATACCAGCTCCAATTGCACCCATGTTGTGTATATTTAAAATGTGTAAAATTCAAATTTATTACTAGTGATGCGCCCCCGCATGATCGTGATCATGCTCATGGCCGTGCCCGTCCTCTACAGCCGCACCAATGTAGCTGGCCGTAAGAATAGAGAAGATAAATGCCTGCAAAAACGCTACCAACAACTCTATCAAGTTCATGAAAGCCGTAAATAAACTACCGATGAGCGCACCGGCAGACGCACCGCCAACATTCGTACCATTTTCTCCAAACAGGAAGATAAGACCAATCAGGCTGAGGATGATGATGTG
>JAUMBM010000092.1:0-6594 GCA_032115735.1 Saprospiraceae bacterium | reverse complement strand
TGTACTCACTTCCGGGTCTGAGCTGAATGGCTGAGAGCAGCGTTTTTAGATCCACCAGGTTGTTTTGGGTCAGGTAGAAATGGATATCATTGATTACCGTATCCCGCTCCCATTGGCTGGAATCAGCTCCAATTTGCTGGAAATCAGGAAATACGCTCACACTGCCGACCGTAAATCGCTGGTGAGTGGAATCGTTGTAATTGAGCAGAATACGGATATCCAGGCTAGCCGTATGGTTGACGTGGCTGGAATCAATCTCAAGCTTATCAAAAAAATTGTCGTAAAAATTAGCGTAGCCCTGATTGCGGAGTTCTTTGGTAAGCCGGATTTTCTCCTGATCAAAAAGCTGCAGATCGAAATAATCTCCTTTTTTCAGCAAAGACTGCCCGCTGGCACTGAGCAGAAACTCCTGAATACGGGGATCATCGCTCATAAAGCGTACGGTATCTATCAGGTAGCGATCCCGGGGTTCTACTGAGTAAGTCACCTCTTTCGCATGCTCCCCTTTGGTTTTTACGGTATAAGCGACCTCAGCATCAAAATACCCTTTGGATTGCAGGTACAGCAGCATGGCTGTACTGCTCATACTGCTGAGGCTGTCGTTGTACACTGCAGGACGTTCGCCCAGTGCGCGTACCTTCCATTTTTCAAAGGCAGAGGTATCTGTCTTCCCCCTGATCGTCAGGTAGAAGTACTCGCGGGGAAAAAAGAACAGCAGGTTGGTATTGGGCGTCTGTCTGAGCAGTGCTTCCAAATCCCAGATCAGCAGTTTTTTGTCCGGTATTTTTGCTTTGGTCTCGATGGTATTTTGCGTGAGCAGGTACTCCCCTTCCGAGAGGAACCTGCTTGTCTGGCATCCCCAAAGCAATAGCATCCATATCGTCGGAATGACGTATTTTAGCGCCTTCATTCGCGTAGACATTGTAGCTATCATGAGTCTTAGTAAGAGCGATGTAAAATATGTTAAATCCCTGGGGATAAAAAAGTACAGGCAAAAATATAACAAATTTGTCGTTGAAGGCGACAAGATGGTACAGGAATTGCTGCGGCAGCATCGATTTTCTGTGGAGGCTCTGTTTGCGCTACCTGCCTGGCTGGAAAAAACAGCGGGCGATGCCGATAAGCAGGCAGACAGATGTGAAGCGGTAAGCGAGCAACAGCTCGCGCAGTTGTCTTTACTCAGCAGCCCCCACCAGGCACTGGCAGTGGTTGAAATCCCTGAAGCGGCAGACTGTACGCTGCCACAAGACGGCTGGAGTCTGTACCTCGACGGACTGCAGGACCCCGCCAATCTCGGTGCTATCCTGCGGGTAGCTGACTGGTTTGGCATGCATAAGGTTGTCCTTGGCCCCGGCACGGTAGACCTCTACAACCCCAAGACCATACAGGCCTCGATGGGCTCTTTCCTGCGCGTAAGCTGCCCGGAATGTTCCTTACAGGAAATAGCGACCCGCCAGCCATCCCTGCTCCGCCTCGGCGGCGATGCCGGCGGCGGCAGCATTTTTGACCTGACACTCCCCCCGGCGGGTGTGCTCGTCATCGGTCGCGAAGGCTCGGGCCTGCGGGAAGAAACTACAGGACTGCTGCAGCAGCTGGTCAATATCCCGCCCGGTAAGGGTGGCGGGGCAGAAAGCCTGAATGCGGCCGTCGCAACTGGCATTCTCTGTGCAGTCATTGACCGGCAGATATCCGTGAGCAGTATATAAACCGATGTGTACTATGGATTTTGGGAGAACTACGCAACTGGATACCGTCGATTTTTCGCTGCCCGGTGATTCTGCTTTTACGCGCAGCTACTTGTCCTCGCTGGCTGCGCCTACAGGCCCTATGCACCTCTACCTGGGTGCAACCGGCTGGGCTATGCCCCAGTGGGTAGGCCGCTGGTATCCGTCGGGCGCCAAAAGCAAGGACCATTTGTATCACTACGGGCGCCAGTTTTCTACCATTGAGCTCAATACGACCCACTACCGCATTCCCGACTTCAGTACCGTTGCCAACTGGTGCGAGCGGGTACCCCTGGATTTTCGCTTTTGCCCCAAGCTCCCCCAGACCATCAGCCATGATAAGCAACTGGGCCTCAACGGCCACGCTACGCGCCTTTTCACCGAGGCCATCGCGGGCATGGGCCAGCAGCTGGGGGTCTGCTTCCTGCAGCTCCCCCCTCACTTTGGCCCCGAGCGGCTGCCCCTGCTGGAGGTTTTTTTACAAAAATGGCCCCGGGCCCTGCCGCTGGCGGTGGAGCTGCGGCATGAGGACTGGTTTGCCGATGAAGCGGTAACCAACAGGCTGGCCAGCCTGTTGCATAGTTTTGAAACGGGTATGGTCATTACCGATGTGGCCGGACGCCGCGACGTGCTGCACCAGTTCATCACAGCGCCTTTTGTGCTCATCCGGTTTGTTGGCAACGGCCTCCACCCCACCGACTACCAGCGCATCGACAGCTGGGCCGGGCGCCTGCACCATTGGGCACAGCAGGGGCTTCCGGCTGTCTACTTTTTTTCTCATCAACCTGACAATATCCTTTCTCCGGAGATGGTTTTGTATCTTTGGGAAAAGATCCGGTCGGACGAAAGCCTGTTGGCCCGCCCGCCGGTGCCTCTGACTGTCTCCGGCGATGACCGGCAGATGCAATTATTTTAGGCAAGCACGCAAAATTCATGTCTCAGGAAAATCCAATTCCGCTCATTGCCCGCGACATAAGCTGGCTTTCCTTTAATTATCGGGTATTACAGGAAGCCAAGGATCCCGCTGTGCCACTCTTTGAGCGCATCAAATTTCTGGCCATTTATTCCTCCAATCTGGACGAATTTTTCAGGGTGCGTATGGCCAATCACCGCAACCTGCTGCGGGTAGGTAAAAAGACCAAAAAACAGCTCGACTACAACCCCAAAGAGCTGGTGCGCGAGATCCACAATATCGTCAACAAGCAGCAGGAGGAATTCAGCCGCATTTTTGAAAAGCAGATCATACCGGAACTCAAGCGTCACCGCATCTTTCTCAGGCGGCGACTGGATCTCAACGAGCAGCAACGACAGTTTGTAGAAACTTACTTCCGCGAACACATGTTGCCTTTCGTGCAGCCGGTGTTGTTGGTACGCAACAAGGTGAGGCCCTTCCTCAACAATGCTCAGCTCTACCTGTCTATCCTCATGCAGGATCTCGAAGCGGGACAGCCCGAAGATGCTTACGCGCTGGTGAAAATACCTTCAGATCATCTGCCCCGGTTCATCGAACTGCCGGCGCCGGCGGGCCAGCATCACCTGATAATGCTGGATGACATTGTACGCCACAGCGTGAGCTGGATGTTTCCCGGTTATCATATCCTGGATACATTCTCTATCAAGCTGACGCGCGATGCCGAGTTGTACATCGACGACGAGTTCAGCGGTGACCTCGTACAGAAAATCCGCGAAAGTCTGGTAAAAAGGCATGTAGGGCCTGCCAGCCGTTTTGTGTACGACAGGGATATGCCGGCCACCTTTCTTTCCTTCCTGACCAATGTATTCGAGTTGGATCACTACGATGCCTTGCGCGAAGGCCGCTACCACAACAATTTTGACTTCTTCCGATTTCCGGATTTCGGGCTCTCCCAGCTCAAGAACCCGGCCCTGCCTCCGCTCGTCTATCCCCCGCTGGAGCAGACAGATAACTATTTCGGCGCCATTGCCACACGGGATCATTTGGTACATTTCCCTTATCAACACTACGATTCCGTCGTCCGCTTTTTTGAGGAGGCGGCCAGGGATCCGGCGGTTACGCATATCAAGATCGTGCAGTACCGGGTTGCCAAAAAATCGCGCATCATGCAGGCGCTCATGGATGCCGTGAAAGCAGGTAAGCAAGTGACGACTTTTATAGAGGTCAAAGCCCGTTTCGATGAAGAAGCCAATCTGCGGTGGGGGGAAAAGCTCGAGCAGGCAGGGGTTAACGTCTTTTACAGCCTGCCCGGTCTGAAAGTGCATGCCAAGCTCGCCCTCGTCAGGCGGGTAGAGCAGGGTACAGCCAAATTGTACACCTATCTGTCCACCGGTAACTTCCACGAAGATACGGCTAAGGTGTATAGTGATTTTGGCTTGTTTACTGCCAACCAGGCTATTGTCGATGAGGTAGCCCGTGTGTTCACTTATCTGGAGACCATGAAGCTGCATGAGGAAGAACCTTTCAGACATCTTTTGGTTGGACAGTTTAACCTGCGATCCGGACTCGAGGCTCTTATCGATCGCGAAATTGAAGAGGCCAAAGCAGGCCGAAAGGCATTTATCAGGCTAAAAATGAATAGCCTGGAAGATATCACCATGATCGAAAAATTGTACCGGGCAAGCCAGGCGGGCGTGTCCGTACAGCTCATTATCAGGGGAATCTGTTGCCTGATACCCGGCGTACCCGGCTTTAGCGAAAATATCGAAGTCATTAGCATCGTCGACCGCTTTCTGGAGCATAGCCGCGTTTTCTGGTTCTGTCACGGAGGTGAAGACCTGCTGTTTCTTTCTTCAGCAGACTGGATGGTGCGCAACCTGAGCTACCGGATAGAAACTGCTTTCCCGGTCTACGACCCCACGATCAAGGCTCAGATACAGGAGTACCTGCTCATACAGCTTGCCGACAATACCAAGGCGCGCGTCATTGATCAACCGTCCGCCAATACTTACAAGAAAACGAGCAGCGCCCTGGCCATCCGCTCTCAACTCGAGACCTACTTTCTCATCAAGCGAAAAACGGATGCGACGCTATGAAAAGCGGGACTGACAGAAAACAGCCCGCCCCATAACCAGGCTGCTCTCCTCACAGGTCTGGCAACTGCAAAAAAATGGTATCCTAATTTTTTGAAAATCACACGTTTTGATCTTTTTCTAAAAAAAATAATATTTTTTTCACCTCAAAGCTTGTTTATACGGAGGAATTGTATGTAAATTTGCATCGCTAAAACAGCAAGACGGTAGTCAACTACTGAAAGCTGTCAGCGCAAAAATGCAGATGTAGCTCAGTTGGTAGAGCGCAACCTTGCCAAGGTTGAGGTCGCGGGTTCGAGCCTCGTCATCTGCTCAGTAAAAGCCAATCACTTTCGTGGTTGGCTTTTTTGTTTTTGTTCCTTCCTTTTTGTGCTCTGTACGACACATAATGCTTTACATGCAGGCTTCTGTTTTTATTGGTTCAGCTGCGTCTATACAGATGCATTGACAACTTTTTACCCCTGTCTCACTTCTTTTTGCTGGCTCAAAATCTCATAGCGCCAAATTTTTTTTACCTTTGTTATATTGCATTTTTTGTCAGAACAAAGCATAACCTGCGTTTACTCCCCGTAAACACAAGATTACTACGGGGAAATAATCCGGCAAAAGTCGCCTGTCCGGCCGTAGCTGAAAGTTGCCGCAATACGTATGATTTTCCCGATGATAAATTACATTACTGAATTTTAGTCCCGATACAGCTTATGAAGAAAGCACTACGCATAGTGTTGGCGGTTGTCCTTTCCGTATACTTTCACGGAGGACTGCTCGCTCAGTGTGAGAATCCGAGTATCAATCTTCCGGATGCCAACCACCCGGTCAACGGCAATGTTGCCAATGCCTACTGTGTCACCATAACTTTTGACCCTGCCCAGACTGGAATTCCGACGGGTCTCAGTATGCAAATTCATCATACCTATCAGGGTGATCTGAGCATTTTCATTGCTGCCTGCGGTAATACACTGAACATCATGCAGCGGCCGGGAGTTGTAGGAAGTTGTACAGGCGGATGCCCCTGTGGCAATGCCAATGATATTGGTACGCCCAGCAATCCGGCCTTGCTGATCTTTCAGGATGGCGGAGGCCCGGACCCTGAAAACGGCATTCCGCTGAATGGTGGCATATTTGGTGTGACCGCCGACAACTCCTGTGCCTATGGTACGCCGGGCATCAATTCATTTGCGTCTCTTTGGGCTAGCTGTCCCCCTGGTCCGATTTCAGCGCAAATCTGCATAGCAGATCATGCTTTCGCCGATGTGGGCTTTGCACAGAACATCACCCTGCTTTTCCCTGATCCCATTACTTGTGGCTGTACAGATCCTACTGCCGGCAACTACGATCCCAATGCGGATGTTGATGACGGAAGCTGTATTCCTCCCTGCGCCAATTTTGCCGTTTCCGCAACACCTACGGCAAGTGTGTGTTCCGGTGCTTCTACGCAACTGTCAGTGACTGTAACGGGCGGCCTCGGTCCTTCTTTCCAATGGGTAAGCCCCAATGGAGGCGACGCCTATCTCAGTGATCCTACTTCCCCTACGCCCACGGTCAGTATTCCTGAGGGCGTAACAGGTACTTTCACTTATGTAGTCATGGTCAATGACCCGCCCTGTATGGGTCAGGCAACCGTCAATGTCACAGTGCTCAACCCTCCCTCGCCCCAGATTATTGGCGAGGAGGTCGTCTGTCCCGGACAGTCCACACAGCTGAACGTCACCGGAGGGGTCTTTACTGCCTACCAATGGTCTACGGGCGACAGCAGTCCCAGTATACAGGCGGGGCCGGGTGAGTTTACAGTCACTGTCACGGGTACCAACGGATGTCAGGGATCCGCTTCATTTACCATCACCGAGGCCGACCCGCCGGCTGT
>JAUMBM010000091.1:0-1556 GCA_032115735.1 Saprospiraceae bacterium | reverse complement strand
CAGCCGGATGTCGCGCGGCCCGAGCAGGGGCTGCAGCAGCGGCCAGCAGTAACGGAGCGTATGGTCGTCTGTCAAAACAGCCAGTTGCCTGTACGGTTGTGCCTCCAGCCAGTCGGCAAACGGTTGGCATACAGCGCCTATGTGTATATCGTATTGTGGCAGTGATAATACTTGCATAGCAACAGCCTAAGCGTTGGTAGAAAATGCGCTGCAGCTGCAGCCCCCCTGAATCTGCCGGCAAGCGGCACCCAGGACAGGTACAAAGATAAGTTTTCCACACCTCCTTCCACGCCCCGAAACGATTAAATTGCGTGCAAGTATTTCACCGCCGGAAGTATCGGTGAAATACTTTCAGGTAATTTACGCCTATCTTTGTCAATAAGAAAACAATATGCCGATGGAACTTCGCCTGCACGCTTTTGACCTGCCGCTGGCACATGCATTTACCATCACCCACCAAGCGGCCAGAACGGTTCAGCCAAGTCTGGTAGCTGAGCTGCGGGATCCTTCCGGGCTGTCGGGCTTTGGCGAGGCTACGGCCACCGTCTACTATGGCGTCACGCGCGAAGGGATGATACAAAAACTCGAACAGGCGAGGACCATCATTGAAAATACGCCTTTGCAGGAGCCTGCGCAGTACTGGGAAGCACTGCGTCCCTATCTTGCCGACAGCCCCTTCGTGCAGTGCATGATTGATGAGGCAGCCAACGACCTCTGGGCGCGGCGGCAGGGCAAGCGACTGGGTCTGCTGTGGGATCCCCCCGCTTCTCCCCCGCTGGCTACCAGCTACACCATAGGCCTGGCGGAGATCCCTGAGATGATTGCCAAGATGCAGGAACGTCCCTGGCCCGTCTACAAAATCAAACTGGGGACTGCCGATGATCTGGGCATCGTGCGCGCCCTGCGGGCACATACGCAGGCAGCTTTCCGGGTAGATGCCAATACTGCCTGGACGGCGGAGCAGGCGGTTGCCCTTTCCGGTCCCCTGCGTGCGCTGGGGGTTGAGTTTATTGAACAGCCGCTGCGCCCGGAAGATACGGATGGCCAGGCTTATGTATACCGACACAGCCAGCTGCCCATCATTGCCGATGAAAGTTGCCATACAGAAGCGGATGTAGCGCGCTGTGCGCCCCTCTTTCACGGCATCAACATCAAGCTTATGAAATGCGGAGGCCTGACGCCGGCGCGCCGCATGATTGCTGACGCCCGTCGGCGGGGGCTGCGCGTCATGGTGGGTTGCATGACGGAGAGTTCTGTGGGCATCTCTGCCATCGCACAGTTGCTCCCCTGGCTCGACTATGTAGATATGGACGGGGCGCTGCTGCTCGCCAAGGATCCGGCTGAAGGCGTATGCATTGACGAACAGGGATTGGTGCATTTTCCGGAGGCGGCCGGTACGGGGGTGCGGCTGGTGGAGGTTGTGTGATGCAGGAAAAACCTCCCTTGTCAACGAGGGATCGTTGACAGGGAGGTTCAAAACAAAAAAAACAGCAGGAAATTCTTTAACCACTACATATTGCCCGGCTCTGCCAGGCAATATGTAGTGATTGGCTGTT
>JAUMBM010000090.1:0-4210 GCA_032115735.1 Saprospiraceae bacterium | reverse complement strand
AGATCATAGTATACGTCGATCTTACCGACCTGAAACAGAGCAATCTGGGAAGTGATGAGGTTTTTACCAATGCTGCCGGGCGTACGAAATTTCTGGGCAATAAGGTGTTCGTATATTTTAACGGGGATCACAATGACCTGCGCCGGCAGGTGCGGGAGGGAATAGCCGGGGTTTACCTGGAAGCAATGCTCTATGGCTCCGGCCTGCAGGAAATCGTGCAGAATGCTATCCTGATGAATCTGCCCGACTGGTTTACAACGGGCCTCACGGCTTTTGTGGGCGAAAAGTGGAATACCCGCCTGGATGATGAGCTCCGGCAGTTGTTGCTGTCAGGGCGCTACGCTAGTTTCGAAGCACTTGCTAAGGAACATCCGGTGATCGCAGGTCACGCTTTCTGGTATTATATCTACTCCGCACAGGGATTGTCTACCGTCTCTTACCTGTTATATGTGACGCGCATCAACCGCAGCCTGGACGAAGGGTTTATGTATGCGCTCGGAAAGACCTATGGGATCATCGCACATGACTGGTTCGAATTTTTTGGCAATCGGTACGCCCTGGATATGCGCATGCGCGAGGAGGTCAACGGTAAGGAACTCCCTATCCGCAACCGAAAGCGCTTGCCGATAACTGTTATGGAGATAAGCCCCGACGGCCGGCGACTGGCCTATGTGGTCAACGAGATCGGCCGCTATAAGGTGTATTTGACGGATTTGGGGAGCATGGAGCGCAAGCGGATATTTCGCTATGGTTTTCGCAACAACGTGCAAAGTCCAGATTACAATTATCCGCTGTTGGCATGGAATCCTAATGGGCAGGAGCTCGCTATCATGTACGAACACCGCGATAAGGGGCAGTTGCTCCGCTATGGGGTGCGCACGGGACAGCGACTGGTGGAGCCGATGGCTTCTGATTACCAGCGGGTCAATAGTATGAGTTATCTCAACCCTTCTGTGCTGGCGCTGTCGGCTACAGTGAGGGGTTTCTCTGATATTTTTCTCTATTTTCCGGCTACCCGGCAGTCGCAGCGCATAACGGCTGATCCCTGGGATGATCTGGGGGCAGTGGCAGTCAATCTGCGGAATCGACCGGGTTTGATTTTTGCGTCTAACCGACCTGATACGCTGCTGCAGGCGTCAACGCGCCTCGATAGTCTCCTGCCTTTGCAGCAATATGATCTTTTTTACTACAATCTGGAGGCCAGACCGGGCACCTTGGTGCGGTTGACCAACAGTCCGGAGGTGAGCGAGCAGGAGGTGGTAGCGGTCGACAGCAGTCATTTTTATTACCTGAGTGACGGGGCCGGTATCAGCAATCGCGTGCTGGGGCGTTTCGAAGAGTATATTCATGCCTATGAGCAGCTGGTGGTGCTGAAAGATGGTACGCGCCTGCAGCTGCCGCTGGACAGCCTGTGGACTGTCGGCGACAGCTCTCTCGTGCAGGAGGTGAGTCTGGTGCCTGTGATGCGCGAACGTGCAGTCAGCTATCCAATGACGAACTATAAGGTCAATATCCAACAGCAGGCTGCAGCCATTGGGGGTGACCGCCTCGCGCAGTTGTGGCAGGATTCAACGCGGGCCTACAGGATTCGGCTGGCGCCGATAAGCCGGGACAGCAGCCTGTCGCTGCGGCTGGTGCCGACGGTTTTTCAGCGACTGCGGGCGCAAAGTCCATCGGCCGGCACAAGGCCGGAGCCGGCTGGCGCAGCCGTGCAGGCGCCTGTGCAGGCTGCGGTCGATACTGCACAGGGAATCGTAATACCTGTACGGGAAAAAGAGCCTGTAGATAGTCTGGAGACGATATCTATCGATAGTTATCTGTTTCAGAGCCGGTTTGAGGATGAACCTGCGGATGCCGGCCAGGCGGCGGCGGCTGAGCAGGTATTCAACCAGCCGTCATCGGCACTGGCACAGCTGGTGCAGTCACCTTTTTACCGACAGGTGAATGCCGGGTCCTATGTCTTCCAGCAGGGCAACATTATTCCCTACCGGGAGGCTTTTCAGACCGATTTTGTTTCATTTAACATGGACAATAATCTCTTGTTTGAGGGGCTCGATAGCTATGCTGCCAGCAGCGACGGTTTCAATTTTCAGCCGCTGGGGGTCCTCTTGAAAGCTAATTTTAAGGATTTGCTGGAAGATTATGTGATCGAGGGGGGAATGCGGGTACCTACTTCTTTCAACGGGACAGAGTATTATGTGACGGGGCAGAAACGCAAAAACAGGCTCGATCAGATTTTTTCTGTCTATCGGCGCAATATGCGCTTTGCAGAGTCCGGAGCAGCCTTCGTGCCCTGGCGGCGGGAGACCAATGTGCTGCTGGGGCAGGCGGGAGTTCGCTATCCGCTGGATATTTTCAGGAGTGTGCGGGCAACGGCCACTGTGCGGCGAGATCGGGTGCAGTATGTGGGTACAGATAATTTTGCCCTCGACAATCCAATCGTGCGCGAGCAACGGGTCGGTCTGCGACTGGAGTATGTATTTGACAACAGCATCGATCTGTCCATGAATCTGCGGCAGGGTACTCGCTACAAAATGTGGGTGGAAGCTTACAAAAGCTTCGCTTTTGGCAGCGGCGAGGGGCTTGCTTTTACACCGGGCTATCTGGGGGTTGTGGCCGCCGATATGCGGCATTATCAGCGTCTGGATAAGCGGTCTATCTTGGCCCTCCGCCTGGCAGGTGCTGCGTCTTTTGGGCAGCAGCGCATTCTGTACTATCTCGGTGACACAGACAATAGTCTCATTCCCAGCTTCAATACCAGTATACCGGTAGGGGATGAAAACAACCGGCTGACAGCCCTGGCCAATAGCATGCGCGGATTTTCTTCCAATGCGCGCAACGGCAATTCTTATTTGTTGTTCAACAGTGAATTGCGGGTGCCTGTGTTTAGATACTTGTCTGAAAGAATCAGATCTCCGTTTTTGCGAAATTTTCAGCTGGTCGGCTTCTTTGACATAGGCACAGCCTGGTCAGGGCCGGATCCCTACAGCGACGAAAATCCGCTGAATACAGCTATTTTCCCTGATCCTGCAGAGGTAAGTACACCGCCCGTGCAGATTCGGGTGGTCTACTTCCGCAACCCGATCATCGCCGGCTATGGCGTGGGCGCAAGGGCATTGTTGTTTGGCTACTTCATGCGCGTAGACTATGCCTGGGGTGTCGAAACCAAGACTGTCCAGCAGCCGCGTTTGCACCTTTCTATGGGGATGGATTTTTAAAAAAAAACACTTTTGGGCGGCTGAACCGCCCAAAAGTGTTTTTGCAGCGGGGCGAATCATTGTCAACAATGATTCGCCCCGCTATCTGTTTTATTTGGATGCCCGCATGCGGACAGACACATCAACCTCCCTGCCGTCACGCAATACCTTGACCTGCAGTGTATCCCCTACCTTAGCACGGCCGACGATTTCAGTAAGTTCGGGCACATCGCGAATGTTGCGATCGTTGACGCTGACAATGATATCCTTGGGCAGGATGCCGGCATATTGCGCAGAACCGCCGTCGACCACGCGCTCTACGACAACCCCCTGATTGATATCTACATCAAGCTCACGGGCAGCATTGGCGTCGAGTGAGTAGATTTCTACCCCCAGAAATGCACGCTGGTAAGAACCGTACTGAATGATATCATCGGCAATACGCACAACCAGATTGACGGGTATAGCGAAGGAGTAGCCCTGAAAGGTGCCCGTTCTGGTGGCAATGGCCGTATTGATACCGAGCAGGCGTCCCTGTGCATCTACCAAAGCCCCCCCGCTGTTGCCCGGATTGACAGCCGCATCGGTCTGTATGAAAGCTTCAATAGCGTCGCGATCGGGTAGCAGCTTCAGGCTGCGACCCTTGGCACTGATGATGCCGGCCGTGACCGTCGAGTTGAGTTCCAGCGGATTGCCAACGGCCAGTACCCATTCACCGATTTCAGCCAGATCAGAATTGGCAAGTGCCAGTGTGGGCAGGTCACGGGCTTCGATTTTTAGCACCGCCAGATCAGACTTGGGATCATTGCCAATGAGCTTTGCTTCGAAAACCCGATTATCTGCCAGCGTAACCTTAATTTCTTTCGCAGCCTCGATGACGTGGTTGTTGGTAATGATATAGCCGTCGGAAGAGTAAATCACCCCCGAGCCTGCTCCTTCACTGTAGGGCACGTTGCCGCCGCTGCCAGGGAAAAAATACATCATCGGATTGACAGGCGCGGAGCTAAGGGTAG
>JAUMBM010000089.1:0-5206 GCA_032115735.1 Saprospiraceae bacterium | reverse complement strand
CCCCACAGGCTCTTTGGATAATTATCACTTTGGCGGCGACAGCCGCCAAAGTGATAATGTATTACTGAATAATCACCTGCTTGACGGCTATACCATCGGCAAACCTGACTTTGAGCAGGTACATACCCGGTGGCAGCTCACCCCGCTGTATTTCATACTGGTGATGGTCGATGTTGTTGTAAGAACGGAGGAAGAGACCGTTCATGTCAAACAGCTGGATTTGCTCCATAGCCACCAGTGTCTTGCTGCTGATGAAGATGCGCTCAGAAGCAGGATTGGGTGCAATCTGCAGTTGTACGCGGTCTTCGTCGATCATCACATCTTCAGTGCTGCTGATGGCGCAGCCCGGGAGCTGCAGCGCCTGGCAGGCACGTGGGTAGAAGTATGCCATGACCGTATCGATGTAAATACGCGCCTTGGCAGCACTCATATCAGGATTGAGCAGCAGACCCGTGTTGTTCAGCGTATCCGCATTGAAGTTGGTACCCAGCTGACCGTTTACAGCCTGCAGGATAAGGTCGAGCTGTGGACGACCCCACCAGTCCCATGGGCCTGACTGCAGGTTGCTGGTCACAAACGGATAGCAGTTGGGTACTGCCAGCGTGATGCTCTGTCCCTGGTAGTTGATAGGTACATTGTTGTACGCAGCATTGATACCGTTGGTAACAGTCGAAAGCGTTGAGAAAGGCGCTGCCAGCGGCGCTGCATTGGCAGGCGTCAAAATGTCGTTGATACCCGTCTCGTTGGCCTTTTTAACAACAGAATATGTGCCACTCACATTAACAACAAACTCACCCGTAGTAGGTACAATAACCGCTCCGTCGGCATAAGGTGCAAACGGATCGCGCAGTACGTGGTAGCCGATAGTTGGCGGCTCGTTGGCAGCACCATCCATCCAGCTAATGTCACCCAAAGCACCACCCATATTAATGGCCAGTGCGAAATCAGAAGAGTAACCAACGTGGTTGGGGATGTTGAGCGGCGTCTGGTTCAGGCCGTAAGGATCGCCGTGTACCTGCTCAACCACATAAGGCAGCAGCGTTCCACTGTCGATAAACTTATCGAGCAATACCTCGCTGTATTCTTCAAGGTAAGCAGCACCCAGAGAGATGTATCCGCCTGTACCCTGGCCCCAGAGTACGATGCGGTTAGGATCGATGCCCAGGCTGTTGCTGTTTTCAGCAACATCTTTACGCAGGTAGCGGATCAGCGTACGAGCATCCTGAATGCCGCGGTAAGCAGCCTGCAGCAGCGAGCTGGTCCGCGTATTCTGGTTTTCTGCCAGCGGCAGCCAGCCCTGGCGGTAAGTAGCTGCGATAGCTACATAACCCGACTTGGCGAGGCGCGTACAGATTTCAACTACCGTAGAGTCGAGCTTACCACCCGTAATCTGGCCATTGAAATACTGTGGCAGGAAGGAACCTGTATGCAGGTAAACCACTACGGGGCGGTTAGTTTCCGTATCCCCTGTGGGCCTGTAAATGTCCATCAACAGCGCCGTCTGCGCCGGCGCACCCGTGAGGATGCCGATGTTGGTACCATACGTTACATTGCTGGTCTTCGTCACCTGTGAGAAGATCTGGTCAACGTAACGGGTTTGTGCAGTCAGCGAATTGATCGCAAAGACTAACAGGAGTAAAACAATTGTGTTGATCTGTTTCATAGAAACGCATTTTTAATGGTAAAAATAGCGATAAGCTATTATTTTTTAAACTCGTACAATATGGAGAAGTAGGCCAGACGACCAATACGAGGGCCGCCATAGGTCTGGAATACCTTGTTGTTGAGTACGTTGGATGCCCCCAGTTTGAAAGTTGTATCCAGCTTCTCAGCCCGCCAGTTGACTTGTGCATCCAGCAGATCGTAGGAAGGAATAAAACCGGTAAACTGCGGTGAACCTTCAAACAGGAAACCCTCTACCCACTTATAGTTAACATTGAAACCCACATTTTTGATGCGCGTATTGCCCAAATTAATGTCAATATCCCGACCAGAAATGCCAAAATTAAATTTATGCTCAGGAGTGTTGAACGCAGGAATGATGGGGTCATCCGTCTGTGTGTTCAGGATATTCCAGGAGTAGTTGGCATTGAGGACATAAAACTTAGAGAAATAGTAGTTGAGACCCAAAGAGAAGCCCTGAGTCGTCACCCGGTCTGTTGCATTGGCGGCTACGCGATACGCCTGCGCATCCACCAGCTGGTTGTTGGCAATCGTAGCATCAACACCGAAGTTGAAGCCAATAAAGTCGCGGTAGAAACTATAGTAATAAGTAGCATCGACATACAGCCTGTCGAAAAGGGTAGTGCGCACACCTGCCTCCATGGTTCTTACCCGTTCGGGCCGGACCGGAGCAATGTCGAAGTAATCAAGCGTATCACTGTTGCCGGTGCCCACAAAATTGCGCAGCGACTCCACCGTCAGCAAGTCCTGGAAGCCGTCGAGATTGCCAATCAGGATGGCTCTGCCCACGTTGTAGAACAGGTACTGATCGCTGAGGGTCGGGTTGCGAATAGCCGAGCTGAACGACAAGCGGAAGATAGTGTTGGGATTGTGGGTATATACCGCTGAAGCAGCCGGGCTGAGCAGCGGATCAAAATTCTGGTTTTTGTCGAGGCGTATGGAAGCATTAATCTTGAGTTTGGAGCGAATCTCCATGATCGCACCACCGTAGAGACCAAATTCAGAATTGCGGATGACGCGTCCATTGGTATCGAGCAGGATTGACCCGCGCGAGTCCGGCATAAACTGCCGGAAGTTGGCACCCGTAATGACATCTAAATCCGTAACGTTACCTCCGCTGGCCAGATCATTGAAGCGATATTCGCCATGTACGTGGGCGAGTGCAGACTTATCGTAAAAGCGAGTACCACCTTCCGTATAGGACAAGCTGCTGGTGATTCTGTTGAATTCATCCTGAAAGCGCTGCGTGCCCGGTTCAAAAAAATCTGCCGTATTGGTAAGCGGATTGGCTGCCAACGAATAA
This sequence comes from Saprospiraceae bacterium, assembly GCA_032115735.1. GTDB lineage: Bacteria > Bacteroidota > Bacteroidia > Chitinophagales > Saprospiraceae > JAUMBM01. The sequence continues at coordinate 2,220 of JAUMBM010000089.1, read as the reverse complement.
GCGGCTGCCAGGGTATGCGAATTTCCTAAGAGTGCCTGGATATCCTCTTTCCCCAAAAACGCATTGAGCGCGGCACGGAATTCGTCGGGGCGACCGATATAGTTGAGCGGGTTGGGATAGCCCTCCTGTGTCCGCAGTTGGGGGTTGACATTTAGCTGCCAGTAGTTGATATAATCAGCGCGCCAGTCGTTGTTTTTCTTAGCATTATTCTGCAGCAACAGGGCTGTGAAATAAGGATCGTAAGAGTTGCCCGCATCTTCGTGCGTTACATACGCGCGCAGGAAAAACTTGTCGCGCTGCCGGAGCTCCAGTCGATGCTGGTAGAAGCGGATATCGCGCAGGCTGAAGCGGTTATCTCCCTGATAAACCGTGGTGCCGGTGCTGAAATTGCTGGCAGCGATCAGCTCGGTAGAGCGCAGGTCCTTGGCAGGGTTGAGGCGGAAATGGAGCGCAGCACCAATCTTGGTATTGTCGGAATCGTAGTCTACCAGATCTATCTCCCTGTACCCCCGGCGATGGATGATACCCAGCCCCGGCGTAGAAAGCGAACGACTCAGGTCGTTGGCATTGAGATACTCGTCGCCATAGACATTGACCGCATCATAGCCTCCGGGGTTGTCTGCAGGAGCAGGACTTTCGTATACGGGATCGTAATTGTCAGCTACCCAGTCATTGGCGCGAAAATGGAAAAAATTGATCTTATAGGCCATGAAAGGCAGCCCCTCCTTGTTGTTGACTGTCTGAGCCCAGCGAAAACCACCCTCGATGAGGTTGCGTTCGCCGACTTTCATCATGGCCGACAAGCCCGTATGCAGGTAGGGATCCTTGCTTTCCATACTGATCACCCCGTTGAAGGCATTCGGGCCATAGAAAGCAGACGCAGCCCCGATGATGAGGTTGACAGCATTGACATCCAGTTCGGAGGCACCCAGAAAGTTGCCCAAGGAGAAGTTGAGGCCGGGCGACTGGTTGTCGACGCCGTCGATCAGCTGCAGTGAGCGCACCGGACTGGTACTGTTGAAACCGCGGGTATTGATAATCTTGAAGCCCAGACTGGCAGCTGTAAGGTCTACTTCTTTGAGTGACCCCAGGCCATCGTAAAAGTTGGCAGCGGGCGTCTCCCGGATCGCTATATTGTCAAGTGTTTCCACCGTCAGCGCTGATTGCTGCTGCCGCTCGCTGATGCGCCGCCCTTTGACCTCGACCGTCGAAATCGTCACGGCATCTTCGAGCAGTTGAATTTTCAAAGCTGTACGAGGATCAGAGACAGTGACCTCCTGTTCAGAATAGCCGATATAAGAAATCTGCAACACCATCGGTACTGGCTGACGGGTTTCGAGGCTAAACTTACCATCAAAATCCGTGACGGTACCTTCCGTACTGCCCTTGATGACAACCGTCGCATTAATCAGCGGGTCACCGCTATTGGCATCGATTACTGTACCTCTGACAACCACCTGTGCCAACAGCTGATTTGGTGAGGTGATAAATAAAATAAAAAACAGACAAAAAACAGTTGATGCAAATTTCATACTTTATTGGCAGTGGTGGTTAACGAATTATTCTTTAATACACTAAGATAGTGAATATCCGGTTTGCTGATGCAAGTCTAATAAGTTTTTTCCGAATTACGATAATTTATTGGTTTTTTGTGTTGTCTGTGCCTGCGTGGGCCTGCCTGCAGGCTATTTTACCCCAGCATACTGACAGTCACCGAAGGTACAGCGGCTGCTCAGGATTGTCAGCCGGGGCAAAAGCCGGGTTCGCGCCAGCCCGCCGGCAGCCGGCAGTACAGGCGGGAAGCTCCCCAGCCGATGGCCGTTCCCAAAAGGGCACCAAAGAGCACATCAACAGGGTAGTGCATACCTACATACACCTGCCCGTAAGCAATGCTGGCTGCCCAAAGGAAGAGTGCCCACCGCCAGCGGGAACTTGCACCGCGGGCCCAGCTAAGGGCAAGCAGGCTGGCCAGCGCAAAATGGTTGGAAGCATGGGAGGAGGGAAAACTGTAGCCACCGCCACAGCCAGCCAGCACTCTGGCGGCGGGCTGCAGGCTTAGCTCACGGCAGGGCCGCTCCCGCTTGACGCTTTTCTTAATGAGCGTACTGCTGATCTGGTCGGCTGTGCCGACGGCCAGCGCGACAATCAGCAGCAAACTCAGGCCGGCGCGCCGGTAACGGTACAACACCCATCCCGCTGCCGCCAGATACAGGGGCAGCC
>JAUMBM010000088.1:0-13122 GCA_032115735.1 Saprospiraceae bacterium | reverse complement strand
TTCCCTACCTCTACACGGCTTTTTATGAGCATGTGCAGGAGGGACTGCCGGTGATCAGGAGCCTGGCATTCGGCGCGCCTGCTGATCCGCAGGCCAGCAGCCACGAAAATACTTTTTTCTTCGGCAAACAACTGCTGGTGAGCCCCGTCCTGCAACCCGGCCAGCAAACCCAGCGCATCTACCTGCCGGTGGGTGGCTGGTACGATTTTCACACCGGCAAATACTATGACGGTGGCAAGAGCCACCGGCTGCGACTGCATGACGAATACATCCCGTTGTTTGCCCGAGCCGGGGCGGTGATCCCTGTAGGACCTGTCATGCAGCATACCGCTGCCTTTGAGCCCGATACTACCGATTTGCATGTGTTCTACGGAGAAAAGGGCGGCGGAGCCTGTTATTGTGACAGCGGGGAAGGATATGCCTATCTCGAAGGAGATTATCGCCTGCATACCTTCCTGCTTTCAGCAGATCAGCGCCGGCTGCGCATTGAGCAGCAGCTGGAGGGGCAGTATGCAGAGGGCCCCACGGTCTTTCGGCTGCTCATCAAAGGATTACCCTTCGTACCTGCTTCAGCAACCCTCGATAGCATAGCCTTGCAGGAGATGGAGGAAGAAGAGGGTGGTTGGGTGTGGTATATACCTGTAGATTTCCAATCCTTCGAGCTGCATGCAGCTGTATAGGTCCTTGTTTTTGGGCGGGCTCAGCCGCCCAAAAGCCAAAAGCGCCTTGCCTCAAGCCGCCTGCAAGGCGGGTAAGTCTCAAATTTTTGGGTGGGCTCAGCCCACCCAAAAATCAAAAACCAACTAGTCACAGAAAAGATTTGACTTGTTTTACGGATAATCGTTCTCCGGCTGCAGTTCTTTCGGCAAAAAAGCTAACTTTGCATCCCGTAACAACCTGATCTAAATTGCATGGCCAAGTATATCTTCGTTACGGGAGGCGTCACCTCTTCCCTCGGTAAGGGCATTATCTCCGCCTCACTTGCTAAACTACTGCAAGCCCGAGGTTTCCGCGTAACTATCCAAAAATTCGATCCTTACATCAATGTCGATCCCGGCACACTCAACCCGTACGAACACGGGGAGTGCTTCGTAACAGACGATGGTGCAGAAACGGATCTCGACCTGGGGCACTACGAGCGCTTCCTCAATATCCCCACTTCGCAAGCTAACAATGTGACTACCGGACGTATCTACCAGACAGTCATCAATAAGGAACGGGCAGGTGATTTTCTGGGTAAAACGGTTCAGGTAATTCCCCACATAACCGACGAAATCAAGCGCCGGGTGCAGCTAATCGGTAATACCAGCAACTATGATATTGTAATCACAGAACTGGGGGGTACCGTGGGTGATATAGAATCACTTCCCTATCTGGAAAGCCTGCGGCAGTTGCGGTGGGAGCTGGGTCGGGACAATTGTCTGGTCATCCATCTCACGCTCATTCCGTACCTGAAGGCTGCCAAAGAACTGAAAACCAAACCTACCCAGCATTCTGTAAAAGAATTGCTGCAAACGGGTATACAGCCTGATATCCTCGTGTGCCGTACCGAGTATCCGTTACCCATGGATGTACGCCGCAAGCTGGCGCTCTTCTGCAATGTGGAAGTAGGCGCAGTCATTGAGGCACTCGACGTGGAAACTATTTACGATGTGCCCATGCGGATGCTGGAGGAAAAACTGGATCTCACGGTCATCAGCAAGCTGCGCCTCATGGACCGGCGGGAGCCGGATCTGAAGGCGTGGAAAAATTTTCTCAACAGACACAAAAACCCCAAGCACGAAGTGCGTATAGGGCTGGTGGGTAAGTACAATGAGCTTCCTGATGCCTACAAGTCTATTTATGAGTCTTTTATACATGCAGGCGCGCAGAACGAATGCAGGGTGATTGTGGAGCCTGTACACTCAGAGCAGCTAGACGTATCACCCGCCGCTGTGGCCGAAAAGCTGCAGGGGCTGGACGGGATCCTGGTGGCTCCTGGCTTCGGAGAGCGGGGTATTGAGGGGAAAATAAAGGCTATTCGCTATGTGCGCGAAAAAGAGATACCCTTCTTTGGTATTTGTCTGGGCATGCAATGTGCTGTGGTGGAGTATTCACGGCATGTCCTGGGGCTGAGTAGCGCAGCCTCTACAGAGGTAGATCCGGCTACAGAGAATCCGGTGATCGACATGATGGCTGAGCAAAAACAGCTCACCAACAAAGGGGGGACAATGCGACTGGGCGCGTATGATTGCCAGTTGTCGAAGAAGTCAAGAGCACTGAAAGCTTACGGGAGCGAACTCATCAGCGAGCGACACCGCCATCGCTTTGAATTCAACAACGCCTACCGGGAGCGCCTTGAAAAGGCAGGTCTGCGTGTGACAGGTATTAATCCGCAGAATAACCTGGTTGAGATTGTTGAGATACCAGAACATCCTTGGTTTGTAGGGGTTCAGTTTCATCCCGAGCTGAAAAGTACCGTAGAAAAGCCTCATCCGTTGTTTGTGGCATTTGTCAAAGCTTGTAAGGAGCGCCGGGTAACCAAGCACAAATAATGCTGACAGTCAGGCAAAAATCAGGTGACCAATGAGGAAACTCAGTACTGATGAATTGAACCGCCTCAGTCCGCAGGAGGCGCTGCAGTTGCCCCGCCTGTCGCTGTCGTTGGTACTCGACAACGTGCGTTCAGGTCTCAATGTAGGATCTGCCTTTCGCACGGCCGACGCGTTTGGGCTGGCGCATTTATATCTGTGTGGCATTTCGGCACAGCCGCCTCACCGCGAGATTCTGAAGACGGCTCTGGGGGCTACAGAGGCTGTACCCTGGTCGTACCATGCTTCGACGGCCGAACTCGTCGGTCAACTCAAAGCAGAGGGCTTTCGGGTTGTGGCTGTGGAGCAAGCAGCAGGCAGCATGCCGCTGCAGCTATTTTCCCGCCCGCCCGGCCAGCCGCTGGCGCTGATTTTTGGCAATGAAGTGAACGGTGTCAGCGAGGAGGTTATGGCGCTGGTGGATGAAGCCATTGAAATTCCGCAGGTGGGTAGCAAGCATTCGCTCAACATTTCGGTCTGTGTGGGGGTAGTCAGCTGGCACTTTTTTCAACAACAAATACAGGGAGGAGCATGAATTACTGGCTTATCAAGTCCGAACCTTACGTGTTCAGCTACGAGCAATTGCAGGCAGACGGCAAAGCCGTCTGGGATGGTGTCCGAAATTATCAGGCGCGCAACAACCTGCGGGCAATGGCCGCGGGTGATCTTGCACTGTTTTATCATAGCAATGAGGGACTGGCGGTAGTGGGTATTGCCGAGGTAGTCGCAGAAGCGTATCCGGATCCGACGGCTACTGCCGGCGACTGGTCGGTAGTAGAGGTGGTGCCTTATCGCGCATTGCGCAAACCTGTACCTTTGTCGCTTATCAAGGCTACGCCTGCTTTGCAGGAGCTTGGGCTGGTAAAAAACCCCAGGCTGTCGGTTATGCCGGTGAGCAGTGAGGCCTTCTCGATTATTCTGGCTTTGGGTGAAACGGAGATCTAGGGCGATGCTGCCGGATCCGGTAAACTTATTTGATATACCAGCAATATGTTTCAATATCACTACGAATCATTTGGCTCTCTCACGCAGTTGTATGTATCTTCTGCGGATGGCAGCCACTCCATGTCAATACTGCCATCGGTAGGTGCCTGCCTTCGACAGTTGGTGCTGGATCGCGTCGAACTGCTCGACGGGGATCAGACAGATGCAGAAGCACTCACCAATCGCTGGAGCAAGGGCAGATTATTGTTTCCCTTCCCCAACCGGCTCCGGGACGGCAGTTATGACTGGAACGGTCGTGAATACCAGTTTCCCGTCAATGATATGGCCGCAGGCAATGCTTTGCACGGTATGTGTCTCGATAAGCCCTTTGTGGTAGAGTCGATACAGCTTACGGCCGAGGAGGGTGTTGTCAACTGCGTGTGGCACTATGGTGGCGATCTTCAGTCCTATCCGTTTCCGGCCGATTTTCGGGTTACCTACATCCTGCGTGAGGGATCTCTGCAAGTGACGCTCGCCTGTCTTAATACAGGTGAGCAGCCCATACCGGTCGGCATGGGCTGGCACCCGTACTTCGCGCCCGGGGGAAGAGCCGATGATTATACCTGTCAGTTTCCCGCAATGCAGCTGATTGGCGTTGATGACCGCATGCTGCCTACCGGAGAACGTCATGATTACCCGCACTTTGCTACGGCTAAAGCTTTGGGCGATTCGATGATTGACAACTGCTTCTGGCTGGCCGATACATCCACCCGGGCTGTAACCATCCTCGAGGGCTCCAATGGCCGCATAGAGTACTGGCAAGAGACGGGGGAGGGTAAATTTCCTTTCATGCAGGTATTTATCCCACCTGACCGGCAGTCAGTCGCTATCGAGCCCATGAGTTGCAATGTCGATGCTTTTAACAATCTCGAGGGTCTGATCGTGCTGCATACAGGGCAATTGGCAGAGGCCAGCTGCGGGCTTTCTTTCAGACGTACTCACTTATGAGGGTAAAAGGTATGTCAGCTGCGGCTCTTATCAAGAGCCACAGCTGACATACCACCTACAGCCGTAGGTATTTGCTGAGCTGATAACTTATACCGTCATCCAGTCTTACCAGTAAAAGTCCCTGCGGGAGAGCCGTCCAGTCGAGCGGTATGGAAAAAGTGCCTGACGCCTGCTGCCAAGTGGCGGACCAAAGTTCTCTGCCCTGCAAATCCATAACACGGCAGTTGAGCAAGCCCGCTATTGGTCTGTACCCCTCCAGTCTTAGCAAGCCGTTGCCGGGATTAGGCCAGAGTAACAAGTCACTCAGGTTTGTCGGTCTTTCCTCCGTCGCGGTTGTACAGCTTACTTCCTCATCATAACTGGCTTCGATACCTGCCCACTGGCTGCAGCCTGTTGCGGCGTCCATGATCTGCAGTTCATACCAACCGTCTGTTTCCGTACACAACAGCGCTTCGGTGGCACCTTCGAGCAGCACACCGTCCAGCCACCACTGTAGCTGATAGCCGGGTTGCAGTAGGTAGGCAGCAGACAAGCGCAGCAGATTCCCCTGTTGGCTCAGCGTAGTTGCGGGAGGGGGGGCATTCAGTGTGACTTGCGTGGGTGAGGAAAAAGAGGTACAGCCGTATTCACTGGTATAAGAGACGGTGTAAGAGCCCTGCACATTAATGTAGACAGAGTCGATATCGCCAACGGTCATCGGCAGGCTGTCTTTGTACCACTGCAATCCCTGTGTAAACGGGCTGGCAGTGAGCAGTACAGGCTCGTTGGTACAGAAGGGTGGCAGGGCAGACAGTACGGGATTATCGGGTATAGGATGTACGGTGACCCAACTACCCGACCGCACGGTATCTACGGGATGGATAATATTGATCTGGGCGCGCAGTGGACCATTTTCCAATAGACCTGACTGGGTACGGCTGATGAGAAGCGTGCCGCAGGGATCGTCACCCAGTTCGATGAAGCTGTCATCATCGATCACTTCAATGCGATAGGTACCCTCCTCCAGCGGAATATTCATGTCAAAAGCCAATGGCAGCGTGGCATTGGAGGCAATGGGCGACTGGAATATTCGCTGCCCTTCGGGCGAAAAAATATCAAGCTTCACATCGGGTGCACCGTTGAATAGATCATTACAGGCGAGCTCTGTGATCAGCACCTGAGTCAGAAAATATCCGGTAGTGTCGATGACTGCTTGGTATTGAATAGGATAGACTCCGGGACTGTCATACGTCTGTGCCTCTGGCTGCTCCTCCTGCGAGCTGTTGCCATTGCCAAAATCCCACAGGTAAGAAAATCCTGCCCGATTATTGGCCGGTATATTGTTGATGAAGGTGCTGACCAGCGAACCGCAGCCGGCGTCATTGACGACCGTAAATCCTTCTGTAGCTACAGACGCCGGGCGTATGGTCAGCGGGAAACGGATAGAAGTGGTCTGATTAAAGATGAATACCTGTGCGCTGATGAGCGCCTGCACAATGTAAGTGCCCGGAAGCACAGGTGTGCCGCAGAGTTGCAGGCAACCATCTGTCTGGTCCTGTGGATTGAAATCCCGCTGGCTCGGAAAAACCTCCAGCCCCGGAGGTAAGCCGGTGAAAGAGAGTATGCGAATACCATTGATGGGCAAGCCCGGCAGTACAGTCGAATCTACGGCAGCCACAGGCGTTGTTGACTTGGGAAGCCGGAAACTGATGCTGTTTTCATACAGGGTACCAACGACGCCTGCGGCGGCTGAATCGAGGTAGAGCGTATCCTGCGGAAGCAATGGGAGGCTGGTAGTACAACCGGGGCAGTCGCTTTGGGAAAAGGCAGGAATCGTCAGCAGCAGGCTGCCCACGCAGGCAGACAACACAGAAAAGCGCATAAAAATCAATTTTAGGCTGCACAGCAAGTGCCGCCAGTGAACAATGAATGCGTCTTTTCAGATCTGTCTTTTTTTGGAGAGAAGGCCGGAGGCAGTAGCTTTTGGGCGGCCCGAGCCACCCAAAAGCTACCACGGCGGATGATTTGTTGATTTACGAACGGCCGTGCAGCAGCTTAGTGCTGTATAATCAGCTTGCCGCTTGCGGTATTCGTTGTGTTGGTAAGTATGTACTGGTAGATACCATTAGGCATATCTGCTGTTTCCAGCACGATTTCATTGACCCCTTCCACCAGCTCCAACTGTCTGCCACCCATACGCTGACCGATGGCATTGAAGAAATGCAGTTCGTAGCGGCCCGACTGTGCAGCGGTCACCTTGAGGAATCCGTAATCCTGCATCGGGTTGGGAGAAACTGATGTGAGCAGTGCATTAGCACCGAGCAGCTCTTCTGTTGTGGATGAAGGCAGACAGTCCGCCTTTACATGCAGAAAGTAGTTACCCGGGGCAAGGGACGCGTTGGGCAGTTGTAGCGGAAAAGGAATCCCTATCTGAATGACCACATTGATTTTCAAGTCGTGTACGCCTACATTCGATGCATTAGGCGTACCGTACAAAACGATGCAGCCCGTAGAATCCTTGGGGAAACTGCAGTTGGGTGGATTGCAGGTATAGCTAAAAGTCGATGGCAGGTTGGCAATGGCACCTGTTGTGGCGAGATCAACGGAAACTACGGGTACTTCCAGACCATTGAAGGCAAAAGTAGGTGGAATCTGAAACTGGAAAACGGTTTCAAAGTAGTTGTTTGCACAGGCGGTATCCTGTATGCCGCGGGTTGGATTGGCCGCCGTGTAGGGCAGCGGATCTACAACTACGCTGTCGGGCAGGGTATAGTCCGGCTGGCATGTCTGTGCCTGAAGCCCGCTCAACAGGCTGATGAATACAAGCGATAAAACGATCACGTAAGTTTTTGGCATAATATGATAATTTAAATAAACTTCTACAAAAATGCTTAAAATATTGCTACGAAAAAACGTCAACAACATAATTGTCAAAATTTTTTCCTAGATTGGATATAAATATGCAGCTTTCAGCCTAAATTTCAGCCCAATCTAAAATTTTCTTCCGGATCAGTAACGTTGTATGCGGAAAATTATTTGCTGTAACACAAAACAGATTCTATGTCATTTTCAAAAAAATGCCTCCTTCTTCTCGTTTTCGTCTCTGCGCTGAGCGCTTCCTGGGGCCAGCAAGGCAGTGTTCGCGGGCTTGTCAGCAGCAAATCGGGCGAAGCGCTGGTGGCAGCTACCATACAGGTAGGGGAGTGGGGGACAATCACCGATTTTGAAGGCGCCTACAGCCTCAACTTACCGGCCGGCAGCCATCTGCTCACGGTTTCGTATGTGGGCTATCAGCCGCAGTCACTACCGGTGGTTGTAAAGACCGGGGAGGCAACCGAGTTGAACGTGGTTCTTTCGGAAGAGGCCACACTCCTGCAGACAGCTACCGTCACCAGTGGTAAATATGAAAAAGCATTGGGTGAACTCACCGTCTCGCTGGAGGTGTTGCGCCCCGGTCTGATCGAAAATACGGGTAAAGTCAGCCTCGATGAAGCGCTGCAAAAGGTGCCGGGTCTTACCATCATCGATGGGTCTGCCAACATACGGGGGGGCTCCGGTTACAGCCAGGGGGCGGGCAGCCGCGTCTTGTTGCTGGTCGATGATGTACCTATTTTGCAGGCTGATGCCGGCTATCCCAATTGGGGAGATGTGCCGGTCGAGAACATTGAGCAGGTAGAGGTGCTCAAAGGAGCAGCTTCGGCCCTCTATGGTTCTTCGGCCCTCAATGGGATTATCAATGTACGCACTGCTTACGCCCGCAATGAGCCGGAGACAAAAGCTTCTGTTTTCGCTACTTCCTATCTGTCGCCTGCGGATGAGCGATTGAAGTGGTGGGATGATGCTGGTTCAGAGGCTTCTCCCTACGCTGCAGGCGCCAGCATCAGCCATCGGCGCAAGATCGGCAAGCTGGATCTGGTAGCCGGCGGTTTTTATCTCAATGAAGAAAGTTATCGAAAGGATAACTTTCAGCGGTACGGACGTGGCAATTTTAACCTGCGCTACCGCGCCAGTGATCGCCTCAATTATGGGCTGGCGGGCAATATCAATTCGGGTAAGAGTGGCAGCTACTTCTACTGGATCAGTGATACCGCTGCCTATATTGGTCATCCGACTACGCTGGCGCGCAGCAGCCGTCTGCGCTACAATCTCGACCCCTTCGTTAACTACTACGATGCTTCAGGCAATCGCCATCGATTTCTCGGGCGTATGTACAGTGTTGACAACAAGAATAACCGCAATCAGAGTAATCAGTCCTATTCGTGGTACGGAGAGTATCAGTTTCATCGCAGGTTTATCATGTCCGATGCTGCGCTGACAGCGGGTATCGTAGGGCTTGCCACATCCGTGAATGCTGAACTCTATGGTGACACAACATTCAGCTCCCGCAATCTTGCTGCTTACGTTCAGCTGGAGAAAAAATTCTTCGAGCGGCTCAATGTAAGTGCAGGTTTTCGGTACGAGCGCAATCTGCTGATAAATCCGGGCTTTGAAAATCCTTCAGGGCCGATAGCGGCGGCCGAGGAAAGCGAAGATAAACCTGTTTTTAGGTTGGGACTCAACTATGAACTAGCGAAAGCGACCTTTTTGCGGGCTTCCTGGGGGCAGGGCTACCGCTTTCCTACCGTTGCGGAGAAATTTATTTATACCGATGCCGGGGGCTTTTTTGTCGTGCCCAACCCCAATCTGGGGTCGGAAACAGGCTGGTCAGCGGAGGCAGGTATCAAGCAGGGATTCCGCCTGGGGGGCTTCGAGGGCTTCCTGGATCTGGCTGCTTTCCTGATGCGCTATCAGGATATGATTGAGTTCAACTATACCATTGGCGCTTTCCAGTCGGTCAATATCGGCGGCACGGATATCAGAGGACTGGAGGTAACGGCTGCCGGACAGGGAAGTATTGGCAAGCTACCGCTGCGCCTGTTGGCGGGTTATACGGTCATTGATCCTACTTTTCTGGAATGGGATCCTACACCTCCGGTCGGCCTGGATCGCAACCAGGGGCAGCTCAATTTTCAGAATAGTTCCAACCGCGAGACCAATGTGTTGAAATACAGGTTCCGGCACAGTATTAAATTTGACCTGGAGACCAACTTTAATAAATTCTATGTGGGCGCAGAGGTCTTTTATCTCAGCAGAATTGAAGCGGTAGATTTTATCTTTAACCTGATTGTCCCCGGCCTCAAAAATTTTCAGGATGCGAATCCAGACGGGTTTTGGTATACCAATTTCCGCTTTGCTTACAAGCCTTCAGATGAGCTCCGTATATCACTGTTGCTGGGCAATGCATTCAATCGCGCTTACACCATACGGCCTGCATTGATGGAGCCTCCGAGAAATATAACCCTCAGAACAGATTGGCGCTTTGGGGGGCGGTCAAAGTCATAAGTTACAGGTATGGGGTATTGATTTTTTTCAAAAAATCAATACCCAAAAAACAAGGCTGAGGGGCTGCATCAGCAGCCCCTCAGCCTTGTTTTTTACCAAATATACAACTTGCGAGCAGGATAGTTAATGGAGAGCCGAAACTGTGAAAGAAAATCATAGCCCAGCAGACCATCGATCTCGTAGCCGGTTTGGGCTCGCAGGGAAGACAGATCTACTTGCAGAAAAGTCATGTCCAGAGAAGGCTCACCAGTGGCGAATGCTATTTGTCCAATGTGAAGCCGGTCTGCTGACTGTTGAACTTTATCGAGTCCTCTGACGGTTTCTTGTTGCAACAGCTCCACCTCTTCAGCAGGCAATTGCGCGATAGCGGCCTTGTCAATCAAATTGGAACCTGCTCCGCTGTCAATTCCAAACCGCAGCACCTTACCACCCACGGTCATCAGCAGCACCGGCAGGTGGCCCTCAAATTCCAGATCCAAGTGTACGCGAGCTGTCTGTAACTGGTGGAGGTTGTTTTTCCGGGCAGGTAGCAGGGCAAATTGTTGCCTTTCGTAGTCAAGGTACAATTCAGCATCACTGAATAATTCGGCACCGATCAGTCCTGCAACCGCAGGACCTTCGGGCTGCTTCAGGTGCTCTACGTCCAGAGCCAGCAACGAGAGCTGGCGGCGACTTCGGCCGGCAAACTCAAACAGGCGTGCCTGCCCAGCCGTAAGCGGTACGGACTCGCTCAGCCCATGCCCGGTAGTTTGGCTTTGCTGCGGTTCGGCAGCAGAATGAGCGTTAACCACCAGACAAGGGGCACCTGTATCCAGAATGTATCTGCCGGTCTGACCATTCAGTTTGCCTTCTACGACAACCATCCCTTTCTGCAATTCAAAATGGTGTGTAAGCTGCTGATAGTCTGAACGGCCTGCTTCCGTACGCAAAGGGCGCGCAGGTATATTCAAAAAAGATATGTCGTGCTGTGCCCATAGCCAGCCCGTGCTGCAAAAGAGCAACAACACGATTGACCATATTAAATACCTCCCGGACATAGGCATGTTTTTTCGAGGAGACGAAAATTTTTGTGGTAAATATCAAAAGTAAGCAATCCACTGCTTTTTTCCAAGCAAAATTAACACTGAGTTTAAATTTTGTTTACATTTAGTTAACATTGCTTTTCTGTCAGGCTGAAGCAGTACCGTAAGCAGGTTCAATTTTACGGATGTGGCCGAAAGACCCGGGGAAGTCTCGCGAAAAGACGAGAATTTTTTTGAATATTTGCCGCAGCGATATTGCGGCAAAAGAATCCTTGGATTATGAAGCTAAGAATACTACTGCTGATTGGTGCCTTTACAGCCTTTGCTTGGGCTCCCTTGAGCGCACAGATAGACCCTGCGCCTGACCGCCGTCAGGGTGAAGGGGAGGGACCTTTTACCCAGCTCATCATTCGCGGGGTTACGCTTATCAACAGCACCGGTGCGCCGCCCTTAGGCCCTGTTGATGTAGTGGTTGAGGGCAACCGGATCGCTGAAGTGCGGACGGTTGGCTATCCGGGGGTGGATATTAAGGCCAGCAGCAGACCGGTTCTGAAGCCGGGTGGCAAGGAGGTGGATGCCAGCGGTATGTATTTGCTGCCCGGATTCGTAGACATGCACGGTCATATTGGTGGCAGGGCACAAGGGGCTGATGCGGAATATGTATTCAAGCTGTGGATGGCACATGGCATCACGACCATCCGCGATCCCAGTTGCGGCAACGGGCTCGACTGGGTGCTGTCGCACAAAGAGCGGAGTCGCAAAAATGAGATTGTAGCTCCCAGAATCCATGCGTATACGGTTTTCGGACAAGGGCGTGATGAGCCCTTCCGCAAGCCGGAGGAGGCTAAGGAATGGGTGCGTCAGAATGCCGCCAGAGGGGCTGACGGAATTAAATTTTTTGGAGCTACTCCGGATCTTATGGCAGCTGCGCTGGAGGAAAACCGCCGCCTCGGGCTTCGCTCCGCCTGTCACCATGCGCAACTGGACGTTGCGCGCTGGAATGTGCTCAACAGCGCCCGCAGCGGACTTACTTCCATGGAACACTGGTATGGACTGCCGGAGGCGCTGTTTACAGACCGTACGGTGCAGGACTACCCGGCAGACTATAACTACCAGAATGAGCAACATCGATTCGAACAGGCTGGCAGACTCTGGAAGCAGGCGGCACCGCCTTTTAGCGACCACTGGAATAAGGTGATGAACGAGCTCATCTCCCTCGATTTTACCTTGGATCCGACTTTTAATATCTATGAAGCAAGCCGCGATCTGATGCGGGCAAGGCGGGCAGAGTGGCATGAGGAGTATACGCTGCCCAGCCTGTGGCGCTTTTACCAACCCAGCCGCATATCGCACGGCTCATATTGGCACTCCTGGGGCACTGAGCAGGAGGTGGCCTGGCGCGAAAATTATCGCCTGTGGATGACCTTCGTTAATGAATACAAAAACCGTGGAGGCAGAGTTACTGCAGGATCTGACTCGGGTTTTATCTACCAGTTGTATGGCTTTGCCTACATTCGCGAGCTTGAATTGTTGCGGGAAGCAGGCTTTCACCCGCTGGAGGTCATTCGTGCTGCTACCCTGGCAGGGGCCGAGGCGCTGGGCGTTGATCAGGAGGTTGGCTCTATTGAAGCAGGTAAATTGGCCGACATGATCCTGATCGACCAGAACCCGCTGCAAAATTTCCAGCTATTGTACGGCACGGGCGCCATCCAGCTCACGGAGGACAACCAGATTATTCGCGCAGGGGGTGTGCGCTACACGATTAAAGATGGTGTCATGTACGATGCCAAACAACTGCTGGCCGATGTACGGGAAATGGTCCGCCTGTCAAAAACGCGGGATGATTTTGAGATCAAGCAACCAGGACAAGAGTAAATATCAGGGGGCTGCCAGGACTGGCAGCCCCTCAATCACAAGCCCTCCAGCGCCTGCTCAACATCAGCGATGATGTCTTCAATCGCTTCAATACCTACCGACATACGCACCAGACTGGCGCTGATACCTTCACTTTCGCGAATATCCTGCGGGATATTGCGGTGCGACATACTGGCGGGATGCATGACGAGGGTATCCACATCGCCAAAAGTAGCTGCGAGGGTGGCTAGTTTCAGCCGGTTCATAAACAGCCTGGCAGCGGCTTCGCCGCCGCGGACAGCAAAGCTCAGCATACCGCCGCCACCGTACATTTGCCGGTCTATCAGTGAGCGGTCGGGGTGGTTGGGCAGACCCGGGTAATT
>JAUMBM010000087.1:0-6221 GCA_032115735.1 Saprospiraceae bacterium | reverse complement strand
ATGAAGTAGCCGTTGGTCTTATCGCAATGGCCGCCGGCGATAATTTCCACGCCTTCGTCCTTTTTGGCCTCAGCGATGTAGTTGCTGATTTTGTCGAAGGCGCGCTCGTCGATGACGGCGGTAAAAAAGTTGGTAAAATCCTCCGGTGAGCCCATACGGATGCTTGCCAAATCGCGCTCGATGCCTTCGCGCACCGCCGCCCAGCGGCTGGCGGGGATATAGGCCCGCGACGCTGCGGAGCATTTTTGCCCCTGAAACTCAAAAGCGCCGCGCACCAGCGCGGTGACCACCGGCGCCGGATCGGCCGAAGGGTGCATGAGCACAAAATCCTTACCGCCGGTTTCACCAACGATGCGGGGGTAGGTTTTGTAGCGGGCGATATTTTTGCCGATGACGCCCCAGAGCGATTGAAACACCTTAGTGCTGCCCGTGAAATGCAGGCCCGCGAAATCGGGATGGCTGAAGACTACCTCGCCGGCGGCAGGGCCGTCGACATACACGAGGTTGATAACGCCTGGCGGCAGCCCTGCTGCTTCCAGCACTTCCATGACCACTATGGCCGAGTACACCTGCGTTTCGGCGGGTTTCCACACGACGGTATTGCCCATCATGGCAGGTGCCGCCGGCAGGTTGCCCGCGATGGAGGTGAAGTTGAAAGGGGTGATGGCGAAGATAAAGCCCTCAAGCGGGCGATAGTCGAGACGGTTCCAGGTAAGTGGTGCGCTGTTGGGCTGCGTCTCATAGATTTCCGTCATGTACTGTACATTGAAGCGGAAGAAATCGCAGAGTTCGGCCACAGCGTCAATTTCGGCCTGGAAGATGGTTTTGCTCTGGCAGAGCATGGTAGCTGCATTCATGCGGGCCCGGTAAGGGCCGCTCAGCAGGTCGGCTGCGCGCAGGAAGATGGCCGCGCGATCCTGCCAGGGTAGATTTTCCCATTGGCTTTTGGCGCGCAGGGCAGCGGCGATAGCCTGCTGCACGTGTTCGGTGCCGCCTTTGTGAAAATAGCCGAGGGTATGCGCCAGCTCATGCGGCGGATGGATGGACACGCGGCGGTCGGTAGTTACGCGTTGTCCATCGATGACCATTGGTATGTCTGCAACGGTAGCTTTGAGTTCCCGAAGCGTCGTTTCTAGTGCTACGCGCTCCGCTGAGCCCGCCCGATAGCTCAGTACCGGCTCATTGACAGCCGTAGGCGGCCTGAAATATGCATTTGCCATGGTAGTATGCAGTATTTGGTTAAGATCACACAAAGGTAGGCATTTATTCAAAATACTTTTGGGCGGCAGTGCCTGCCGGCAAGTATTTTTAGCCAGCCCCTGCCGCTGGTTGTGGTTGCTCAAAAATCACCCATCGCCCCCCATACGTCACCGCCGCTAATAGAGACAAAATAGTATCTTTGCTTTTGGCTGTTACGGCTGCCACTAACTAAACAAACCAAAAATATGGCCACAGACTTACAGATTGCGCGCACCATCAAGCTCCGCCACATACGCGACATTGCTGCGCAGCTCAGCATTGCAGAAGATGATCTCATCCTCTACGGCAAGCACAAAGCCAAGCTCCCGCTTTCGCTCATAGATGAAAGCCGCTGGAAGCGCAACAAGCTTATCCTTGTTTCGGCCATATCGCCGACGCCTGCCGGCGAGGGCAAGACGACCGTATCTATTGGCCTTTCACAGGGGCTCAACCGCATAGGTAAAAAAACAACGGTGGTACTGCGCGAACCCTCTCTGGGGCCCGTTTTTGGCATCAAAGGCGGAGCTACCGGGGGCGGTTACAGTCAGGTACTGCCCATGGAGGACATCAACCTGCATTTTACGGGCGACTTTGCTGCCGTTGAAAAGGCGCACAACCTGCTGGCGGCACTGATCGACAACAACCTGCAGAATAAAAAATACAGCCTCAACCTCGATCCTCGCACTGTCGTGTGGAAGCGGGTGATGGATATGAACGACCGGGCACTGCGGCAGACGATTGTAGGGCTGGGCGGTACCACCATGGGGGTACCGCGCGAGACGGGTTTTGACATTACCGCCGCGTCTGAAGTGATGGCCATCCTCTGTCTGTCGACCGACCGGGCAGATCTCAAGCGGCGGCTCGGCAATATTTTTATCGGCTTTACCCATGATAAAAAGCCCGTCTATGCCCGTGATCTGAAAGCGCAGGGCGCTATGGCCGCCCTACTCAAGGATGCCATCCTGCCCAACCTGGTGCAAACCAACGAGGGCTATCCTGCCATTATCCACGGGGGGCCTTTTGCCAACATTGCCCAGGGTACCAATACTGTGCTGGCTACGCGTATGGGTTTGTCACTCAGCGACTATGTAGTCACTGAAGCAGGTTTTGGCTTCGACCTGGGGGCAGAGAAATTTTTTGACATCAAGTGCCAGAGTGCCGGGCTTTCCCCCAATGCTGTGGTGATTGTCGCCACCATCCGCGCCCTCAAATACCATGGTGGTGCGGGCCTGAAAAACCTCACCACCCCCGACCTGGCTGCGCTGGAGCGCGGGCTGGAAAATCTTGGTAAGCATTTGGAAAACAGTAAGCTTTTTGGCATACCGGCTGTGGTGGCTATCAACCGCTTTACAACGGATACTGATGAGGAAGTAGCTGCCGTACAGGCCTACTGCCGGCAGCAGGGCGTGGCAGCGGCAGTAGCTGAGGTGTGGGCCAAAGGCGGTGAGGGGGCTGAAGCACTGGCAGCCTTGGTGGCAGAAAGAGCTGATGCGCACGATGAAGCTTTCCGTCCACTATACGAATGGTCCTGGCCGGTGGAGAAAAAAATCGAGACCATTGCCACTACCTACTATGGTGCTAAATCTGTCGAATATAGCCCGCAAGCCAAAGCGGACCTGAAAAAAATTGAACAACTGGCCCTCAGCGGGCTGCCTGTCTGTATGGCCAAAACCCAAAAATCACTGTCGGATAATCCCGACCTGATTGGCCGCCCCCGGGATTTCGTACTCACAGTTCGCGAAATAGAAATTGCTGCCGGAGCCGGTTTTGTAGTACCGATTACGGGTGAGATGATGCGCATGCCGGGTCTGCCCAATATACCGGCGGCGGAGGGAATTGATATCGATGAGGAGGGCAACATAGAGGGCTTGTTCTAAATGTGGGTGTGTCTTGCCGGACCTGATGCTGTCGGAAGCAGCTAGCTGCTTCCGACAGCCTGTCATCGCCTGTTTTGGTGAAAAAGTGCGATTGCCTCCGCTTTACTGTTGATGTGCAATTTTCTGTATATGTTTCGTATGTGAACAGGAAGTGTGTTGGGAGATACTTTCAGCCGGTCAGCAATCAGCTTATAGCTAAGTCCTTCTGACAAGGCCTCCAGCACCTGCATTTCCCTGCCTGTCAGGACGAGCGTATCGCCTCGGGCTGTCAGCAGCGAGCTGCCTTCCACCACTGGATTCAGGCGATTGACAACCAGGCGAGCTATCGTGGGAGACATGGCTGATCCCCCGGAATAATGGGTGGTGATCGCCTCTGCAATATCGGGCAAAGAGGTATTTTTAAGCAGGTAACCTGTAGCGCCTGAACACAGCGCCTGAAAGACGTAATTGCTGTTGCTGTGGATGGTAAGCATGATAATCTCCAACCGGGGCAGAAGGTTTTTGATGGGTCTTATGGCATCAAGTCCCTGCATGCGGGGTAAATTAATATCCAACAAAAGAACATCCAGAGATTGCAGATTTTGGGCTTCCGCCAAAAAATCCTCTGCATTGTCAAATACATCTTCACACCGGATCGTTGGCTGCATATTGAGGTACTCGGCCAGATAGGTGCGTATACCATTGTCGTCTTCGACCAAGCCTACTTGAATCATCACATAAATTTTGCTGCTAAGTTGGGAAGTAAACATATCAAATGCAATACCATAAACATAGTATAGACCAGGTTACAGGCTGATCTGTTTTGATAAACCAGCAATTAGCATCACCATTTTTTTGTCAACCGTATGGAATAACCACTATGGGAGGGTATGATCGTCAGCTGAGCCTTGATCCTGTCTGCCCGAAACCGCATGTTTTGCAGTCCGCTGCCCGTCTTCTTTGATTTAGCAACGAGACCGGGAACAGCCTTTAATGCATCGCCCGGTGCGTACTGTTCCTGAATTTCCATTTGAAAAAAACTATAATTTTGCTGTAGGGTCACCAGTACCTGCCAGGGCTTGCCATGGCGTACAGTGTTGGTGACAGCCTCCTTGAAGATAAAAAAAACATCCTGTCTGACTTCAGGCAGAATGGGACACTGCTGCATAACCGCACGGCTATCAATCAGGTAGTTAATACCTGCAGGGCCTAGCATCTCCTCGAGTTGCTTTTCCATGCGTAGAATAATGTTGTCATTGGCATCATTGCGGGCATCAATCGACCACACGATATCGCGCATCATATCGAATGCATAGCGACTGGTGACCGCAATATCCTGCAAAATCTGTACGGCCCGTGCAGCGGAGACGTACTTGACCATTTCCGACTGAAACGTCAGCCGCGACAACAAGGCTCCCATCTCATCGTGGAGATCTGCAGCAATCTGGGTGCGCAATGCCTGTCCTTTCTTGTACTGTGTAAGTTGATACAGATACAGGCCATAAAAAAAGGCTGATACAAGTAGCACACATAAAACTATGAACCACACCTGCAGGTAATAAGGCCGGATTACGTCCACAGGGATTTCCAGCAGATTGCCGGCACCAGCCCGCAGATTGGTGGCTTTTATTTGTACGATGGGTGTACCATAAGGCAGATTACCCAACAGTAGGATGTTGTCATTAATCTCCAGCCACTTGCTTTGCGAATTTTTCAGGCGGTAGAAAAACTTGGAATCGGGCTGCCACTGAGCTTGCTGTGCAAGTGAAAGTTTCAGCGTGATAAACCTGTCTTCTGGTCTTAGAAGCAAGGATCCCCGTTCGTACAGATCCGCTGTCCGATCTTCAAGCTGCTTAGTTTTACCGCTGTATTGCAGCGCCTCTACCACCACTGGTTGGGTTGCAGGCCAGGGACTGCCTTCCACCGTAAAATGGAACGCCAACAACCCCCAGTTACTGCACTGCCACACAGACTGATCAGCCAATAAACTCAGACGTTTAAAATTCATCATCCGGAGCCCTATCTCTTGGATTTTATACTCCCAGATATCTGCAGAAGGATTTTTCATCGACATAGACAACTGCTTCGCGCCTGCTTCACGATATGTGTACAAGTGTGTACCATCTTCCCTGAACAGCATAGCATGGTTTTCAGTAACCAGCCAGTAGGCATCCAGTCCCTGGTGGTAAGCTACTTCGTCCAGGTGATTGATGCCAAATGCCAGCGAGTAGCAGCGAATTATGGGAGGAATAATACCTGTCGGATCAACGAAAACAAGTTCGAGATACTCAGTCCGCTGAAACAATCTACGACAAAAAACCAGCTGCCCTTTTTTATTCACACTCACCCAATGAAATCTGTGATCCTTCAACGAACCCATACAAAAACTATAGGCATGATCGCCATTGACCGTGTTTGCCATCAGCCACATCGAATCAGCCTCCCCCCGCGTATACCAAATCCGGGATTTATCAAAATACAATATCTTTTCAGTCGGGTAATCACCTCCCAACTGACGCAAGCCAGTAGCCGTATCGTAGCAAAACAACTCGCCCGACGACTTGTGAAAAAGTAAGGCTCCTTCCTGTATACGAATCTGGTCAATATCGCTGGCTGCAAACGGCAGCTCGCTGCCGAGATAATTTTCTACT
Source organism: Saprospiraceae bacterium (assembly GCA_032115735.1). GTDB lineage: Bacteria > Bacteroidota > Bacteroidia > Chitinophagales > Saprospiraceae > JAUMBM01. Next base: position 475 of record JAUMBM010000087.1, on the reverse strand, counting down.
GACTGTATCTGACCGCTGAAAACGTCCATAACCTGTATACTCAGCAGCTGGTCCACATCTGCTGCCCGCTCCTTGTAAAACAACCATAAATACCTGCCTCTCTCCATGAACAGATCTGAAATATGGTTGCTGTAGAGATTGTCACTGGCCGTATATACTTTGAAACTGTGGCCATCGAAGCGGTTGAGCCCAAATTTAGTTGCAATCCACAGGACCGATCGCTGATCCATGACAACTGCATACACCTCATTGCTGGACAAGCCGTTAGCCATAGTCCAATGCCGCACGGTTGCTGTCATCGTCGGTTGAGCGACGACAGTGTAGCAGCGGGTTAGCATACACATTATTCCCAGCGCACTGATAAGCAGGAAGGACTTCATTTCTTTACGAGTTTCAACCTGTAACCTTGTTGGGTCACTTCAATATGTAAGCTCGCCTGCAGACGTTCGGCTCTCTGCATCGCACGCTGAAAAGC
>JAUMBM010000086.1:0-3030 GCA_032115735.1 Saprospiraceae bacterium | reverse complement strand
CCAAATTTGCGGATGGTATCCTCGGTAAAACCTCGCTCGCGGAAGTAGCTGAGTCCAACCGACCGCCCGCGGTCGGTATGCAGCAGTTGGTGCTGGAAAAAATCTGCGGCAAACTGGTTGATGATGAAGAGGCTCTCTTCTGCCTGTGCAGCCTGCAGTGCTTCAGCGCTGGGCAGCACTTCTTCTATGGCTATGTTGTACTTACGCGCGATCCACCGGAGCGCCTCCGTAAAGGACAGCTGCTCATGTTCCATGAGAAAGGCAGCCGGATCGCCACCTTTGCTGCAGCCAAAACACTTAAAAATATTGCGGGCCGGATTTACGTAAAAGGAAGGAGATTTTTCATTGTGAAAGGGGCACAGCCCTGTCAGGCTGGTGCCGCGTCGGCGCAGCTGCACGAAGTCGCCCACAATATCTTCGATACGTGCGGCCTCAAGAATTTCCCGCTTGCTTTTTTCTGTAATCATGCAACTCCCTGCCCTTGGAACAGCCTATTTATTAGAGATAAACAAAAATTCGACCGAACGGTTGCTGAGCCGTACATATTCAACACCTTCAGGTACAGTCGCAATGATGATAGGGGCCGTATGCTGCTTATTGTTGAGCCGGGCATCCTGTAAGTCTACCAACAACACAAAGTCATCGGCCGTTATGGAATCGTACACGCTAATACCCACGGTACAGCTCACTTTTACCTGCCGCGGGAAGTAGCGAAGGCTGTCAGCCGCCGCATTGATGACTTTTACCGGAATAAACAGCTCCTTGGTGGTAAGCGGCTCTACAGCTACCTCGACAGCGACTTTGCTGATGGAAAAGGTGATGGCGGACGAAGGCGCACGAAGGCTTACGGAATCGGAAAACGACTGTCGGCAGTCGGTCCAGCGCCGGTTTTCCAGCGGCCATTCTTTGAGCGAATCGACAACGGAGGAAGGACCTGTAATGCGCACCTGTCCGGTAGAGAGCCGTAAAGGCTTGATGATCCTGAAACCTTTGGCCGGTGCTGCCTCGAGGTAGACAGTTGACAGCGGTATCGTTTTACTTGACTTATTGTCAAGTTGGAGCGACAAGGTTGGGTACTCCACGCCGGCAATACTGATGCCGGTGAGATGCAGGCTGGCCTCCAGCCGGGTGCGTATGGTTTGTGCTGAAATAAGCGTTGAGGGCCCATTGTGTACGGGCATGGTAAAGCGCAGATTGTTGTACAACCGACTGTTGCGCAACAATACCCAGCCATTGGCCTGCAGACTAGCAGTCGCCTGCCCGGGAGCACTGACGGCCAGAACTTTGTTGGCGGGAAGATCATAGACTATGCGCACAGGTACTACTACTGTATATACCTGAGACATTTTGGTGAGCAGCCAAAAAAAGAGAGCAATGGCCAGGCAAATTGCCACGACCATCTGATCTCTCTTTTTTCGTTTATTCGCCTGATGATCCTTCCGGCTTACCGCCTCAATGGGCTTTTTCCAGTACATAGGTCATGGCTTTTCCCGTACCCGGATTACTTATCCTGAGAAGCTGCCTTAGATCCTTCTGATGACTTATCGCCCTGTCCGGCTTTTTCGAGTGCATCGGTCATTTGCTTGGAGACTGCCCCCTTGGTAAAGCGCATATAGACTTGCTTATCCACTTCGAGGGTTACTACTTCACCTTCAATTTTGTTGATGCGGCCAATGATGCCGCTGGAAGTGACTACTTCATCGCCTTTTTTCAGATCGGCCATAAACTGGCGCTGCTCGCGCTGCTGCTTGCTCTGCGGGCGGATGATGAAAAACCAGAAAATGAGAATCATGATACCAAACATGATCAGGGAAGACATCCCTCCGCTTGGATCAGCCTGCAATAACAGATAGGTAGAAAGCATATTCGTAGTGATTGATGAAAAAGATAATTATTTGCCGGGTGCAGGGTCTACTTCCGCCCTGATGAAAACCTGCGTCTGGGCAGGAAAGGTATTGGCGGTAATTGTCACCGGCTTCTGTTGCTTGCCGGGTTTGTTCTGGGTGTCAAATTTTACGAGTATTTCGCCCTTGCCGCCCGGGGGTATGGGGCTGCGGGGCCAGTCAGGTACGGTACAACCGCAGGTGGAGCGGGCATCACTGATAAGCAGCGGAATATTGCCCGTATTGGTAAAGGTAAATCGATGGCTTAGCTGAGCTCCTTCATCCACGGGACCAAAATCATGTGATGTCTCGTCAAAGCTTATGCGCGCAAGTTGATTGGTGTCTATGGAGCCATCGCCGGAAACGGGATTGCGTACAAGATCTGCATTGGACACCTGACCGTCAACGCGGGCGGTACGTCCACTACTGCCGGAACTGCCGTCAGTTGCCGTAGGCTGACAGGCAGACAGCAGACTGAAGCAGGCGAGTGATACATTGATAAGTCGTAAAATCATGATTTCAAGAAGCTGAAGAGGAGGCTTTTCCGATTAGAAGCGGGCTCCTTTGTGATATTCGTGCAAAAATACGGTATTTTTGCTCCTTAAAACAAGGAGAGTTTGGCAAATGTTGCAGACAGATCCGGCCGTCTCTGAAACAACACGAATTATGCGTATCTTTTTAGTCGGATTTATGGCCAGCGGGAAATCGTATCTGGGCAGAGAGCTCGCCCTACTCACAGGTCTTCCTTTTCTCGATCTGGATGCGCTCATAGAACAGCGGTCGGGGCTCAGTATCGCAGCCTGGTTTGAGCAGCGCGGTGAAGACGCTTTCCGACAGTATGAGCGTGAGCAGCTGCGGTCGGTCGTCGAATGGCCCGATCTCATCCTGGCCTGTGGTGGTGGTACGCCCTGCTTTTATGACAATATGGAATGGATGAACCAGCAGGGACTTACCATCTATCTGGAAGTCCCGACAGAACTGTTATTCCGGCGTCTGTCCAAGGAGAAAGCCAGTCGTCCGCTGGTGGCAGTGCTGGCAGAGAAAGAACTTGAAACATGGATACAGGAGCGGCTAAGCTCACGACTCCCCTACTACCGCATGGCGAATATGGTTATTGATAACAGCTCTGTAGAGGCCGCTGCAACGC
>JAUMBM010000085.1:0-4115 GCA_032115735.1 Saprospiraceae bacterium | reverse complement strand
CCTGTGAGGAAGCCCAGAATGCCGAGTTGCTGGCCGATGAGAAAAATGCTGATGACAATGCCAATAATGATGCCCACACTCTTGGCTTTATCATACCGCATAAATTTGATGGCAGTACCAATCATAACAGGCGTGCTTTAGAGGTTGATGACGCATTCGACTTTGGCATTGATAATGAGCCCTTGCTGGCCATTGAGGGCAATGCGCACCTCCCGTACCCGCCGGTCTTCCTGGTCGCTGGCATTTTCAGAAAAAAGCGATTTTTTCTTGAGGTAGGGCGACAGCCGGGTGATCTGGCCGCTGGCAATCACCTTGTCGGTGCCTGTGTACCGAATGTCAACCTGCTGCCCGGGCTGCAGGCGGTCGGCAAAAAGCTCGTCGACTTCTGCGCGTACGATGTAGGGCCCCCTCGGGGCCACTTCCGCATAGGTGGCGTACTGGTTGAGGGCCGCCCCCGGGCGGGCCTTCATGTCCAGGATGGTGGCGGCAAAAGGCGCCCGCAGCTGCTTGCGGGCCAGCTCTGTGCGGGCGCTCGCCAGCTGCTGCCCGAGCTCTGCAAGCTGGCTTTCGGCCAGGCGCACGGCCGTGCGCAGCTTGTCGAGGTTGACCTCCAGCGCACTTACTTCGGTCTGCAAATCATCGACCGACTGCCGGGTTTCGGCGCCCTTGTCCAGCAGCCGCTGGCCGGAGTCCAGCAGGCGGCGCTTGTTGAGGAGCTTAATTTCCGCTTCGCGCACCGCGCTTGCTTCAATCGTTATCTGTGTGCGCAGCGTCTGCTGCCGGGCACTGAGCTCCGCAATGCGCAGCCGCTCTAGCTCGTCGTCGAGCTGCAGCAGCAGCTCGTTGGCCTGCACGCTGTCGCCATCCGTTTTAAAAACCTCGACGACCAGCCCGCCCGTCGTAGCGGCCAGGCTGGTGACTTCCTGCTCGGGCTCCACCTTGCCCGTGGCAATGATCTGCCTTACAGGCGTATCGGCAGGATTTACAGTCGACTGACCGGCCGCCGTCGGCTTACTACTTTCTTCCTGGCTGCAGGCGAAAAGCAGACTGAGCATGCAGGAGGTGAGGAGGATTCTCTTCATAGCGCATAAAAATTGCTGCCATTGGCATTAGTGAAACAGTTCTTCTTCAAAAGGCGTCTCCGACGCCCGGCCATCATTGACGTAGATGATGCGGTCAGCAAAAGGCCTGAGCCGCAGGTCGTGGGTGACAATGGCTACGGCCTTGCCCGTGGTGGAAAGATGCTTAAGCTCCTGCATGACCAGTGAGGCACTCTTGTGGTCAAGGGCCGCCGTGGGCTCGTCGCACAGGATGAGTGAGGGGTCGGTGACCAGGGCCCGCGCAATCGCTACGCGTTGCTGCTGCCCGCCACTGAGCGCTTTGGGCAGGTTTTTCATGCGGTCGCCCATGTTCACCCGCTGCAGGGCCTGCTCGGCCCGCAGCCGGGCTTCTTTTTTCCCCACCCGCATGAGCAGCAGCGGCTGCATCACATTCTCCAGCGCATTGAGAGGCGCTATGAGGTTGAAACTTTGAAAAACAAAACCGATATTCTGCAGCCGGATCTCCGCCAGCTCCCGCTGTCGCAGCCCGTTGATGAGGGTATTGGCTACGTATACCTCCCCCTGGGTAGGAAAAATGACGCAGCCCAGCAGGGACAACAGGGTCGTTTTGCCGGAGCCCGACGGACCGATAATGAGCGTCAGCTCGTTGCGGTGAAAGTCGAAGGTCGTGGGCTGCAGTGCCGTGATGGTAGTATCACCTGTCCGGTACTCTTTGCTGGCATTTTTAACGCTGGCAACAACGTCCATGGCGGTTATTTTGTAAGGGGATTGCCTGTGTTACAGGCACGTAATATATCCAAACACACAAAGGGCAAGGATGTTCCATCCTTGCCCTTGTATTTTGGCGGCTAAAAAACAAGTGCGATTGCCGGCAGCTGCCGGCAATCGCGCTTGTTACCCCTTTCTCACCGGCTCCAGCCGTGAGATCTCTTCATCGGAAAACATGCGGGATTTGATGACAAAGCGCAGTCCCAGCGGAATTTCGAGCGAAAAGCTGGCACCCCGCCCTTTGACTACATCCAGCTCCAGCTGGGTGTGTTGCCAGTACTCAAACTGGAAGGCCGACATATAAAAGTCACAGTCGGCAACCCTGCCCATCCACACATCCTGATCCCCCAGGATCAGCTCGCCTTCCTGGTAGCACATGGGCGCTGAGCCGTCGCAGCAGCCCCCGCTTTGATGGAACATCAGTGGGCCGTGCCGCTCGCGCAACTGTGCGATGACGGCAGCAGCGGCCTCACTGATGGTTACCCGAGCTATGTGCTCCATTAGAAGAAGCCCAATGCATTTTTGCTGTAAGAAATCAGCATGTTCTTGGTCTGGCGGTAGTGATTGAGCATCATCTTGTGCGTCTCACGGCCAATACCTGACTTCTTGTAGCCTCCGAAGGGTGCGTGCGCCGGGTAAGCATGGTAGCAGTTGACCCATACGCGACCCGCCTGTACACTGCGGGAAATCTGGTAGGCCTGGTGCATGTCGCGCGTCCAGACACCTGCGCCAAGACCATACAGCGTATCATTGGCAATAGCTACTGCTTCTGCCTCATCTTTAAAGGTGGTCACACACACAACCGGGCCAAAGATTTCCTCCTGGAAGACCCGCATCTTGTTGTGGCCTTTGAGCAGGGTGGGCTCAATGTAAAAGCCGCCCGCCAGCCCCTCATTGTAGGCTGCTTTGCCGCCACACAAGACCTCAGCACCTTCTTCCTTGCCGATCTCTATGTAGTTGAGGATTTTTTCGTACTGATCATTCGATGCCTGCGCACCCATCATGGTAGACGGATCCAGCGGGTGACCCAGCTTGACCTTGCCCACGCGCTCGATCACGCGCTCGATGAAGGCGTCGTAAATGCTTTCTTCAACCAGTATGCGCGAAGGACAGGTACATACTTCACCCTGGTTGAGGGCAAACATGACCGCCCCCTCAAGGCACTTGTCAAAAAAGTCATCATCAGCATCCATGATGCTCTTGAAGAAAATATTGGGTGATTTGCCGCCCAGCTCGAGGGTCACAGGTACAATGTTCTGTGAAGCGTACTGCATAATCAGTCGGCCGGTAGTGGTTTCGCCTGTGAAGGCTACCTTGGCAACCCGCGGACTGGAAGCGAGTGGCTTGCCGGCTTCAATGCCAAAGCCATTGACGATGTTGAGTACGCCGGCCGGCAGCAAGTGCTGTATCAGCTCTGCAAATACCATGATGCCCACAGGCGTCTGCTCCGCCGGCTTGAGTATTACGCAGTTGCCTGCCGCCAGGGCCGGCGCTACTTTCCAGGCAGCCATGAGCAGCGGGAAATTCCACGGAATGATCTGCGCAACAACGCCCAGCGGCTCAGGGATGTTGACAGAAACCGTCGTGGAGTCGAGCTCAGCAACAGAGCCTTCCTCGGAGCGGATGACGCCGGCGAAATAGCGGAAGTGGTCAATGGCCAGCGGGAGGTCTGCAGCACGGGTTTCGCGCAGCGGCTTGCCGTTGTCCCAGGTTTCTACGCGTGCCAGCAACTCCAGGTTCTGCTCCATCACGTCGGCTATCTTCAACAGCATATTGCTGCGCTCGGTGGCCGAACTGTTGTTCCACGCAGGTGCAGCTGCATGCGCAGCATCCAGCGCAAGCTCAATGTCCTCCGCCGTAGAACGGGCTACTTGGGTAAATACCTGACCATCAACCGGAGAGATGTTTTCAAAGTATTCGCCTCTTACCGGCGATACCCACTTGCCACCGATGAAGTTGTCGTAGTGTGTCTTAAATTGTGGCGGCGCCAGCAGGGCACCGGTATCCGTTGCTACATTTCCCATAATGGTAGTATTGCATGGTTAGATAATGGATAACTGTCTCAAAGAAAGTACAGCGACTGTACCCACTTTGGATAGTGTAAAGTTACGGACAGAATAATTCTAGGGTATGACACTATTCTACCAAATGAATAGCACAATTCTATCATTGTCGATTTGTACAGGCTGGATAGGGGGCGATTTGAAATTATATTGGCGTGAAAATTTGTTTAAAGGGGTAATTTTTGGTATATTTATACGATTAAAATATTTACAAGGGATTCTG
>JAUMBM010000084.1:0-3787 GCA_032115735.1 Saprospiraceae bacterium | reverse complement strand
TCTCGGGAACATGGGGGGTGTCGGCCAATTCCAACTATCGGAAGCGGTATAAGTACAATGGCAACTTCACAGCTTCCTTTGACAGTCGCGCACAGGAGGAAATTGTCAGCGTGATCGATCCTGTTACTAACCAACCGGTCATCGGGGACAACGGGCAGCCGGCCCAGCAGCCGAAAATTATTCGCAACAACGGTTTTCTGTTGCGTTGGACGCACAACCAGGATCCTTCTGCTCACCCCACCAATCGCCTGGGAGGATCGATCAATTTTCAGACGAATAATTTTCAACGGCGTGTGCTCAACGATGCGCGTTCGGTGCAGACCAATACCATCAACTCCAATTTTAGCTTTTCTAAGAACTGGACAGACCGGCCCTACTCGTTCAGCCTCGCTTTTGCCCACAGCCAGAATACCAATTCGCGGGAAATGATTGTGGATTTCCCTACTTTTCAGTTTCAGACGCAGACGCTCTATCCTTTCCGCAATGCTAAGCGCGTGGGGCCTGCTACCTGGTATGATAATGTCAACCTGCGCTATACCAACGAGGCCAAGGCGCGCTTCGTGGGTCGGGACGATACGTTCTTCACAACGACGACGCTCGACAATGCACAGTATGGGGTGCGGCATACGGCCTCACTGGCCACAACGCTCAAGGTGCTCAAGTATTTTAACCTCAACCCCAACGTCAACTATAGCGAAGTCTGGCAGTTTAAAACGCTGGAACGCACTTTTGATCCCGATCCGGCCAGCATTCGCATTGATACTTTGATTGATGCTCAGGGCAACGAGCTGTACGATACGCTCGACTACGGCACGATTCGCAATACCTATTCGTCCGGCTTTGCGGCTTTTCGCAGCTATACGGCAGGGATTTCGCTCAATACCCAGATCTTTGGAACGCTTCGCTTCCGGCAGGGCTACCTGCGCGGCCTGCGGCATGTGATTAAGCCCTCTGTTTCGCTGAATTATTCGCCCGACTATACCCGTGCGGGCCTCAATTACTATCAGGTGGTGGCCGACACCACGGATGTCGATCGCTTCCTTTCTTACTCGCGCTTTGACGGGGGAATCTACGGGACACCCCCGCAGTCGACGCAGCAACTTGGTGTCTCTTACTCGCTGAACAATATATTTGAAGCTAAGATCTTTGGCCGCAAAGATACGGTCGCACGCAATGTCAAGCTGTTTGACAACCTGATTGTCAACGGCACTTACTTTTTTGCTGCAGATTCTCTGCGGTGGAGCCAAATTTCTGCCCGCGGTGCGGCTCGTTTCCTCAAAGGCGCTACTACCCTGGCCATGGGGGCAACTTTTGACCCTTATGTCGTGCAGCGAACGGCTGCGGGGCAGCTGGTGCGCGTTAATCGTTTTGCCCTGCAGGAAAATGGCCGCCTGCTGCGTTTTGTGGAGGCCAATGCTGTGTTGAGTACCAACCTGACCGTTGGAAAGATAAGAGCCATTTTTCAGAATAAAGAGGAAGAAGTCGTGGACCAGGTAGATCAGGAAAGTCCTGACGGCCAGCCACTGCGGGAGCGTGTGGAAGAAATAGATTTCCTCAGCCTGTTCGAAAATTTTAGTATTCGTCACAACTTATCAGCCCAGTACAGCGATCAGGGACCCGGAAAGAGAGATACGCTTCGAATCACTGCCAATACCCTGGAGTTGAGGGGAAGCATTCAGCTTACCCCCAACTGGCAGATCGATGTAGGCAGTATCGGCTATGATTTTACATCGAAGCGGGTCACTTATCCGTACCTGGGCTTCAGTCGGGACATCCATTGCTGGGAAATGGGCTTCAACTGGGCGCCTGTGCGGAATACCTACAGTTTTTTCCTGCGGGTCAAACCAGGTACCATGGACTTCCTGAAGATTCCCTACCAACGAAACAATGCCGATGGTCAGAATGCCTTCCGATGAGGTGTGGCTAGCCGAACATCTCCCGGATGGCCCGCTGCCGGTGTGCAAAAATCGCGTCAACCATACGCTCTACAAATAGTACGTTGGCCAGGCTGCCGATAGGCCCGAAGGGCACCTGAAAGTGCAGGATGTCGGTCATCTCAACGCCTCCGTCCTTCTCTTCAAAATGGTGCTGGTGATGCCAGAGTGCATAGGGCCCCACCCGCTGGTCGTCAATGAAAAACTTGCGATCAGCTATGTGGGTAATCTCCGTCACCCAGTCCATCTCTATGCCCAGAAAGGGGCTTATCTTGTACTGAATAATCATGCCTTCGTACATCTCCAGACCCGCTATCGGGCTCAGTATGCGGAAGGAAACGTGCTCCGGAGTGATCGCGTTCAGATTCTCCGGACGCGAGAAAAACTGCCATATCTCATCAAGCGAGCGCGGGATAAACTGTTTCCACGCTTTACGGACTGGTTTCATATTGTCTTTTTGTGTTTCTGGGAAAAGGTGTGAACGGTTGTTTTGTTCATGAAAGGAGGGTTCTATTTAGGGAACGGTCGTTTTTGATGTTTTTTGGAAAAAAAATCGATAAAAAATAGGGCATTCTCAAAAAATGAGATAGCTTTGCAATGTTTTAATCATTATCCCAACAACTGAACATAGTATGAAACTGATCACTGGCCTCCGTGCCCTTCCTCACGCCCCGTGCAGGGCTGTTCATCCCGGCAATTCTGCCAATTTTCCTTCTACCATTCCTGTGTTGATTGTCTGATTTTCCAGCTTAACTCGATCGCAATTTTACTGTTGCCTTCAGGGTCGTCTACCCTGTAAATCTCTATTTTCTTTCGCCTGCAAGGGCGCATTGAACTGACCTTGGTGTGTCTGGTTCCAACAGCAAGCATTGACGCACATGCGCTGTAATGGGCATGTTCTATCATAAAGAAGCAAGTAGATTTGTAAAGGGTTTCTTAATTGTCGCCGGGAGATTTGCTCCCGGCTTTTTTTATAATACCCCCATTTCTATAATTATTCATGCAGACTGCTTATTTTGAATGCGTTTTGGGGCGCTCCCGGCGCAATCATCATTCACACTTGTAAGCAGTGGTTACCATGAGTCATGCCAACTGGTTCAAAGATGCCGTATTGTACTCGGTGCATCTCCGCTCTTTCTACGACAGCAGCGGTAATGGTATGGGGGATATCAACGGGCTGATCGCCAAGCTCGATTATCTGGAAGATCTGGGCATCAACTGCCTGTCGCTGCTGCCTTTTTACCCCTCCCCACTGCGCGATGATGGCTATGATATTACCGATTATCTGGATGTGCATCCGGATCTGGGTACCCTGGCGCATTTCGAACAGTTGCTGGCGGAGGCACACCGGCGAGGGATCCGTGTGGTCATCGATATCATGATGAACCACACAAGCACACGGCATCCGTGGTTTCAGCGTGCCCGACAGGCGCCGCCCTTCACGGCTGAACGGGATTTTTATATATGGAGCGATACGCAGGATCGATATCGCGATGCGTCGATTTTGTTTAGCGATGCGGAGACCAGCAACTGGGAGTGGGACAACGTGGCGGGAGCTTACTACTGGCACAGGTTTTACAGCCACCAGGCGGATCTGAATTACGATAATCCAATGGTGCGTGAGGAGATCCGGCGGGTGATCAGCTATTGGTTGCAGCTGGGCGTTGACGGGCTGCGCTTATCGAGCATTGCCTATATCTGTCGGGAAGAGGGCAGCAGTTGTGAAAATTTGCCGCCTATACACGATTATCTGCGCGATCTGCGAGCCTACGTAGATGCCGCCTTCCCCGGCAGGTTGCTGCTGGTGGATACTAACCTCTGGCCTGAGGAGGCGGCTCAGTACTTCGGAAAAG
>JAUMBM010000083.1:0-8514 GCA_032115735.1 Saprospiraceae bacterium | reverse complement strand
AAAGAGATTACATTGATTATCTTTGGAGCGGATCGGGCGGATCAGTCAACAACATTTTGAAAAACGCGTCGTTAAGTGTCTTGTAAACAGGTTTGCCCTAAAAAACAGCAAGCAAAAGGACATGAATTATCAGGCAGCCAGAGCTTACATTGTAGACCGGCTGGAAAACCACTTATCGGGAGTATATTCCTACCACAGCCTTGAGCATACCCTGGATGTATGGGAAACGACTCGTGAGCTGTGCCGACTGGAACAAGTGCCCCCCTACGATACTGTGCTCCTGCTGACAGCTGCGCTTTACCACGATGCGGGTTTTCTCGTCAGCAATACGCGGCACGAAGAGCACAGCTGCTCCATCGTCCATGAAATCCTACCGGGCTATGGATACAGCGATACCGAGGTGACGATGGTTTGCTCTATGATCATGGCTACCAAAATTCCACAGTCCCCGCAGTCTCCCCTGGAAAAGATACTTTGCGATGCTGACCTTGATTATCTTGGGCGACATGATTTTTACACGATTGGTCAAAAACTGTTTGAGGAGTTGAAATCGTTCCGGGCCCTCTCCAGTGTGGAAGAATGGAACCGCCTGCAGGTTGCTTTTCTGGAGAAGCATGCATTTTTTACCCCCACCAACCGCCGGAGGCGCAACGGACAAAAGGAAGAGCATCTCGAAGCCCTCAGGCAACTCGTGGCCTCCTACGATCCGGTTTAATCCTCTGTATTCTGCGCCCACCTCTACTGAATAATGAGCCAGTCATTTACCCGCTACGCCGCTCTCATTGTAGTTCTCAATCTGCTGGTCAAGACAATCTATCTTTTTGGCATCGACCGCGGCGTACAAAATGCGCTCCCGGCAGGAGACTATGGGCTGTATTTCACCTTGTACAATTTTGCTTTCATTTTTCAGATTATTGCCGATTTCGGCATCCAAAACTACAACAGTCGGGAGCTGGCTCGTAGCGGAGGCCGGCCGGAAGCCGATTTTACAGGTTTAGTGGTGTTAAAAATTGGTCTGTCTGTTCTGTACTGGCTGCTGGTGGTAGGTATTGGTAGTTGGTGGGGATTTGCAGACTTCAGTCTTTGGTTATTGATGCTGGTAGCATTCAACCAGTTGCTGTCTTCTTCGCTGCTGTTCATACGGTCCAATTTCAGCGGCTTGGGTTGGTACAGGCTCGACAGTTTTTTTTCCATCTTCGACCGGGGGCTGCTCATCCTCATTTGCAGTAGCTGGCTGTGGTTATGGCCTGTCGAAGGACACATCAAAATTGAGTGGTTTGTTATCTCCCAGACAGCCGCCTGCCTGCTGGCAATTGCCGCAGGGGTGTGGGTATTGAAAAAAGATGTGGCGTGGCCCAGACTGCAGTGGGACAAAAAGCAACTCGGACAATTGCTGCGGGCAAGTGCCCCCTACGCCCTGGTTGTCTTTCTTATGACGCTCTACACCCGACTCGACGCCATCATGATAGAACGATTGCTGCCGGACGGTCTGAAGCAAGCAGACCAGTATGCTTCTGCTTTTCGCTTGCTTGATGCGGCCAACATCGCTGGCTATCTGATTGCCGGATTACTGTTGCCCATGTTTTCGCGACTGTTGGCTGCACAGGAATCTGTACAGCCGCTCGTCAGGCAAGGTTTTCAGTTGCTGTGGGTAGGCTCTGTAGCCCTGGCTGCTGTATGCTGGTATCACCAGGAGGCCATCATGCGCAGCTTATACAGCGATGGCGGTACTTACAGTGGACAAATTATGGGCTGGCTCATGCTCTCCTTTATCCCTATGAGTGCGGCTTATGTACACGGATCGCTGCTCACAGCCGGTGGAAAACTGGGGCAGATGAATGTCATTTTTGCATTGGCAACCCTGCTCAACGGTACACTCAACCTTATGCTCATCCCCGAACAGGGCGCTTTGGGTGCAGCCAAGGCCACCTTCTTCACGCAGGCAGCTGTTTTTTTGGCACAAGTGCTGCTGGCTGTGTACAGGCTGTCCCTAACCATGGATATTCGCTGGCTCATCCGGCTTTCGACGTATGGGGTCTTGGTTTTTACAACCACCTGGATCTGGCAGTGGACGGGCTGGTCCGGCTGGCTCGTTCAGGCGCTGGCTGCCGGCTGCTGTGCAGTCGGATGGGCTATGGCGCTGGGCCTGTTGGATAATACGATACTCCCCATGCTTAAGCGGGCTAAATAAGAATGTGTCTGGGATTTTTTGCCTCCGGCAAAAAAAAGATTTTAGGGCGCATATTCACATTTTTCAAGGAGCACAGCCCGCAGCAAGCGACTAAAAAAGCGAAAACCAGCAGAAAAAGACACATTTTCAACCCGGTGAGAAAATCCCGAATGCGCTCTAATGCCAAAAGTGGGTATAACATCTTATCTTCGCCTTTGGATTTATAAAAAAGAACAACCAGTCAATGACTTCAGAAGAGAAATCATCTCCTTCTCGCAGAGAGCTAAACAGCCTGCTGGGCGTACTGCAGTCCATCTTTCGATGGAAGCGACAGATCGTCCGCGTTTGTGCAGCTGCAGGAATTGGTACAGCCATCATCGTGTTATTTTTGCCCAACTATTACGAGTCAAAAGCAACCTTCCTTGCCCTGAGCCCCGATCAGGTGAATCCGGATTTACTTTTCAACAGAGCATCGCGGGAGCCTTATTACTTCGGCGGACAGTCGGATATTGACCGAGTCCTCACCATTGCTGAATCCAACGAGCTCATTGACTATCTGGTCGACAGTTTCAAGCTGTATGAACACTATGGCATAAATCCTCAGAATAAAAAAGCACCTGTTCAGGTCCGCAAAAAATTCCTTTCTCTTTATACTGTCAACAAAACCAAGCGGGATGCCATTGAGATTATTGTAGAAGACAAAGATCCTGAACTAGCTGCCGCCATCGCAGCAACAGCCATGAAAAAAACGGACTTGATCGCCCAGCGAATACTCAAAGAAAATCAGGTACGCATTATTGATGCCATCAACATTGACCTACAGCATCAACAGGAGAAGATCAAGCAGCTGAGCGATACCATGTATAAGCTACGGCAGTTCTATAGCATTTTCAATCCTGTGTCACAAACAGAACTGCTATCGGCAGGAAAGTCTCAGGCGGAGGCCAACATACAGAACTTACAGGCGCAAATTGATGCCTACAACAGGCGGGGCGGCCGGTATTTAGACTCAATCCCACAAATTGAAGCCAAGCTAAAGGGCTTTGTAGAGGAGGAACGGGTATTCAACGGGCTGCTCGACAAGCTCAATACAGGTATGTCCGGCTTTTTGGCTATGGAGAAGCAAATGCAGGATCTCAACCGAAATATAAGCGACCAGCAAGCCAAGAGAAACCAGTACGAATCCATTTTGGAATCAGCCCTCCCTTCCATACTTATCGTGGAGGAACCTCAGGTGGCTATCGTAAAATCAAGGCCTCAGCGTTCATTTATCGTCTTCGCAGCCGTCTTCATCACGCTGGTATTGGCTATTGTAACCGTATTGTTACTGGAATCTTCGCGGGACGTCAATTGGCGAGAAATCTACCATGGTTGATCAATGGATAAACCGATGGGCCAACAGCGATTTTGCAACCCGATCGTTCTGGCTGATGGCCTTCGTAACTTTGGCTTCCGTCTATGCTGCGGTGGCCAGTGGCTGGTACTTTTTGGCTGCCATCCCGCTGTTGCTGATTTTTTTCTTTCTCTCCGTGGTTGATTTCAGCTGGCTGTTCTGGTTGTTACTTGCCTGTATCCCTATTTCTACTGAGATCACCTTCTCCAACGGTCTGGGTACAGATGTACCCACAGAACCGCTGATTATTGCACTCATGGTAGTCTACCTGACATACCTGGTGAGGCATAGTAAAGTGTATCCTGCAGATTTTTTCAGGCATCCGATCAGCCTCTTGCTGGCTGCACATTTCGGTTGGTTGGTACTGGCTACGCTGTTCTCCGGTAACTTTATCATTTCCCTCAAATTCATCCTGGCCAAGTGCTGGTATATGGTTACCTTTTTTTTGCTGGCCGGCCATATTCTGCAGAATGAAAAATCTGTCAAACGTTTTTTCTGGGTATTGTTCTGGCCGATGACCATCGTTATTGTCATTGTCCTCATTCGGCATGCTGCCTATAATTTTTCCTTTGCGGATGTCCATCGCGTCCTGCACCCCTTTCAGCGCAATCACGTGAATTATGCTGCCATCATGGCCTTATTTTTTCCCCTCATGACCGGGGCTATGGGCTGGTACAAGCGGTTTTCTGCAACCTGGTGGCTATTGGCCTTTTGCCTTCTGCTTTACCTGGTTGCCATATATCTCTCCTACACCCGGGCTGCCTATGTTGCACTGCTGATCGCTGCCGGTGCCTTTGTAATCATCCGCTTTCGAGCGATGAAATGGGTACTGATCATGGGTATCCTGCTGGCAGGCGCAGGCGTATATTACATTGCTACAGACAGTCGTTATCTCGACTATGCACCCAACTTCGACAGAACTATCTCTCACAGCAAGTTTGACAATTTGATCGAAGCTACCTATAAAATGGAGGATATCTCCACCATGGAACGACTATACCGATGGGTAGCAGGGGGGCACATGGTTCCGTACAAGCCTCTGACAGGCTGGGGGCCTGGCAATTTTACTACTTTCTACCGTTCTCATACGGTTACAAGTTTCAGGACCTATGTGAGCGAAAATCCGGAAAACTCTGGTGTTCACAACTATTTTTTGATGACCCTGGTGGAGCAGGGGGTACCCGGTTTACTGATCATTATAGTTCTGTTTTCCTTCACGCTGCTACGAGGAGAAACCCTTTACCACAGGTGGGCGGGCAGACCCGACAGGCAGCGGCTCGTCATAATGAGTCTGCTCTCTTTGGTAGTCACCTTTGCCTTTCTGCTCATCAATGATTTGATAGAAACGGACAAAGTGGGATCCTTCTTCTTCATCAACCTGGCTATTCTTGTCAATCAGGAAATTGCCTGGCAGAGATACAGGGCAGAAAACCAGCTCGAGTAGGTATGATCACCTCCTTCATCCGGCAGACTGCCTTAACTTGGTCTTTAGTAAGGATGTTATATACTTATGAAATCAAATTGCAATCCATGAGCACAAAAATTTCCCCCCTCGCGCTTTACCTGTTGCTATTTGTCACAGGCATCTTTGGGCTGAATCAGGAACTCAAAGCCCAGGTGGTAGCTCCTGATCTTTTGTGTGTAAGTAATGACACACTGGTGTGGACGCCGGCAGCCAACCCCTGCGGCAGTTTTAATGCTTACCTGGTCTTCGGAAGTACCCAGCTCAATGGTCCTTACAATCTGCTAGCGACCATTACCAACCCCACTATCAATAGCTATTTCAATACTTCTGCCAGTGGGCAGACATGGTATTACTACCTGCAATCAGATCACAATTGTCCCGGACAAGCTCGTCTGTCCAGCGATACCCTTGACAATCGTATACCCTTGGCCGGCCCTATGCAGTCGGTAAGCGTAGAGGGCGGCGGGGTCGTTGTTCGCTGGGAAGCCAGTCCTTCGCCGGAGACCTTTGCCTACATTATCAACCGGGTGGCGCCGGCCGGCACACAGGCTATTGATACTGTCTATGGTGCCAATACACTCATTTTTACCGATTTTAGTGCCAATGCCGGACAGGCGAGTGAAACGTATTACGTGCTTGCCCTGGATCGTTGCGGCAATAAAAGTCTGGTAGGCGACCCTCACACAACTATGCTTCTGGCAAGCTCAACGCCCAACGCCTGCGAATCGTCGGTACGGCTTAGCTGGAATCCCTACAACAACATGCCACAAGGTATTGCCTATTACGAAATATTTACCGTGGACAACAACGGGCAGGCTAGCCCTGTCGGGCGCAGCAGCAGCACCTCTTTTTCCTACGATCAAATCAATGACGGGCAGACCATCTGTTTTTATGTGGAGGCCGTATCCAATGGCAACGTAAGGGCCCGCTCAAGTCAGCAGTGCCTCACGGTAGCCATCACACAACCGCTGCGGGTCATCTACGGCCTCGGGGCTGATGTGGAGCCCACAGGAAGTGTACGTGCTGAGTGGCTATGGGATCCAACGGCTACCATTACCACGGCACGCATTGATCGCCAGCTGCCCGCCAGCAATACGGTCAACCTCGCCCTGCCCTCACCTCTTGTGGCGCAAAATTTTTTCTCAGACCCCGCCCCTAATACTGGTACGACTTTGGTCTATACGGTCACTGCCCAGGATCGCTGCAACAACACCATCACATCCAACCGAATCAACTCCCTCCTGCTCACAGGTGCTGCCCTGGATGATCAGGCCACCAACCGATTTCAGTGGCCGACGTATACCCATGATCTGCTTGCTTCCATTAGCTACGAACTGGTCCGCATTGAACCCAATGGCAATGAGCTCATCATCTTTACAGGGGACTCACTCTCGCTGACTTTTGATGACGAAGTTAATGATACAGACACTGAAAGCCGCTGCTACTTTTTGCGTGCCAATATCATCTTTCGCACACCTGACGGTAAGACATATCCGCGCGTGCTCAGATCCAATCGCATCTGTCTGAGTCAACCAGTCAGACTGTACGTTCCCAATGTTTTTGCCCCGGAGGGTATCAACCGTATATTTAAGCCACAGACTCCTAGTGAGCAAATTACCGAATACTCCATGGAGATTCTCGATCGCTGGGGAGGCGTATTATTCCAGAGCAGCAATATTGATACGGGTTGGGACGGAGAAAGTCGGGGCGAGCCACTGCCGCAGGGCGTATACCTGTACCGGATAAGCCTTACGCAGGGCAATGGCCGTCAATTTGAAAAAATTGGCACCATCACCCTCATACGCTAGTATATGCCTTCGGCTCTGCGTCGCCCGCAGCATATTATCTGCGCTGTCACCAATGATCTCAGCCAGGATCAGCGTATGCACCGCATTTGCCAAACATTGAGTGGTGCAGGCTTTGACGTAACGCTTGTGGGTCGTAAAAAAAGCAATAGCCTGCCACTGCCGGAACGATCCTACCGGCAGTGGCGACTCCCTGTATTTTGGCAAAAGGGTAAGTTATTTTACGTAGCCTACAATATCCGGCTCTGCTGGTGGCTGTTGCGACAAAAACCAGACATCATCAATGCAGTTGATCTTGACACCCTCCTTGCCTGCTATATTGGCAGCCGCTGGCATGGTGTCCCTCTGTATTATGATGCCCATGAATATTTTACAGAAACGCCAGAGGTCGTTCGGCGTGTCTGGGTCAGACGGGTATGGTCTCTGCTGGCAGCCTGCCTGCTGCCGCGCGTTGCCAAAGCCTATACAGTAGGACCTCAGCTTGCGTCCATACTCTCAAGAAAGTATGGTATTCCTTTTGGTGTTGTGCGCAATCTCCCCTTCCGACAGTCGATCACACAGCAGGTGCAGCAACAGTCTGCAGGTCTGCTACCACTGCTTTATCAGGGTATGCTCAATGAGGGGCGGGGACTGGAGACGGCTATTCGCGCACTTTGCGACCTGCCTGCCTGTGTATTGTGGCTGGTAGGCAACGGTGATAAAATGGAAAATCTGCAGAAGCTGGCAAGACAAGTAGGTGTCGAAGACAGGGTTGTTTTCTGGGGCTTTATCCCGCCTGCAGATTTATTGCCTTTTTGCCAAAAGGCATGGCTGGGACTCAATCTACTGGAAAATACAGGTCTCAGTTATTACTACAGCCTTGCCAACAAGACTTTTGACTACCTGCAGGCTGGTTTGCCTGCCATCAACATGAATTTTCCTGAATATCGGCAACTGCACCAGCAATACCAAACTTCTCTCTTACTCGACGAACTGACGCCCCAGGCATTGTCACAGTGCGTTCAACAACTTATTGACCAGCCTGAAGAATGGCAGCGACTACGTACGGCCTGCTCACACGCAGCCGAAGAACTTTGCTGGGAAAATGAACAAGCTGCGCTGCTGGCACTTTTTGATACCCAATCACCCCCCGCCCTACCTGCCTGATTCTTAGCCAATGGCTGATAATTTGACAAAAAAGTGTATTTTAGCGGCATTTTAGATCGTAACCGGAATATTTTGCCGAGACAGAAATCAGGTTTTTTTGTGCGTTCAGGGATTTTACAGAAGCATAGCCAGCGCTAGGTGAGTAAAAAAGGTAAAAAACCGCAAAAAATAATCGTTTTCAGATCAGTGAAAAAACGGGCACGCTCTTGGCTCATAAAAGCAACTTAATCTCTGTTCTTTCGTCGCCATGCTATTTAAAAATGTCATAGGACAACAGCCCGCCAAGGCGCTGCTCAGCCGTATGGTTGCCTCAGAAAGGCTGCCCCACGCGCTGCTGTTGCTCGGACCGCCCGGCAGCGGCGGTCTGGCATTGGCCTGGGCAACTGCCATGATGTTGCTATGCGAGAACAGAAGCAGCGACGATGCCTGCGGACATTGCCCCAGCTGTCTGAAGGCCTCCAAAGGGGTACATCCCGATCTTCACTTTTCATTCCCAACAGTCGGCAGCAAAATGACCAGTGACGCCTTCCTGCCG
>JAUMBM010000082.1:0-5205 GCA_032115735.1 Saprospiraceae bacterium | reverse complement strand
ATTTTCTGCTGAAAAAAGTCTTGCCTTATCTTTGCCCCGAATCTGCACTTTCTATCCCGCCTCCCATCGGCGGCGACTCAAGTTGTAACACATGAACCGCAAAGAACTTTTCTATCAGATACGCAAAAAACAGTCTTATCTCTGCATTGGTCTCGATCCCGAGCCCTCCAGGCTTCCTGAATCCGTGCGCACAGCGGCCGATCCGGTGCTGGCCTTCAATCAGGCGATTATCGATGCCACCCGCCACCTCTGTGTTGCCTACAAGCCCAACTTCGCCTTCTACGAAGCCCTGGGCCCTTCCGGCTGGGAAACGCTGCAGCAGACCATCGCCTACATAGGCCAGGAGCACCTGATCATCGCCGACGCTAAGCGCGGCGATATAGGCAACACCTCGCAGGCCTACGCACGCGCTGTCTTCGATCAACTCGGGGCCGATGCCATCACCCTGGCACCCTACATGGGTGAGGATTCCATACGCCCTTTCTTAGATTTCCCGGGCAAATGGGGCATCGTTCTGGCCCTGACATCCAATGCAGGCAGCAGTGATTTTCAGCTGAGCCCTCAGGAAAATGGCGAACCCCTGTACGAAAAGGTGATGCGTCGCTGCATGGAATGGGGCACGCCCGACAACCTCATGTTTGTGTGCGGAGCTACCCATCCCGAAAAATTCCGTCAGTTGCGCAGCATCGCTCCCGACCATTTTTTCCTGGTGCCCGGTGTTGGCGCCCAGGGGGGCGACCTGCAGGCCGTCAGCCGATATGGCTTCAACGAAGCCTGCGGCATCCTGGTAAATGCCTCCCGGGCAGTCATCTATGCCGGGCAGGGTGATGATTTTGCAGAAAAAGCTGCCGCAGCGGCCCAGGCCCTGCAGCGGGAAATGGCTGCCGCCCTCGCCATGTTTTTACCCTAAAAAACCAGCCCGCAAACGGCACCTATTGTGTGAATAAGAGAAATATACTACCTTTGCCGCGCTTTGGTACATAGCAGCAACCGCTGCGTTCAAAAAACAGGTCCCGTAGCTCAGTTGGATAGAGCAACTGACTTCTAATCAGTAGGTCACAGGTTCGAATCCTGTCGGGATCACAAAAGTCATGCGGAGGGTCACGATTTCACGAAAATCAAAACCAACAAAAAAACGGGCAGTGGCGGCAACAACCGCCACTGCCCGTTTAAGGCAGATCGCAAGCTTACACAGCTCCCCCCGCCTGCTCCAGTTCCAATTGTGCCAACTCCCACTCTTCCATAGCTTTCTCTAGCTCCGCCTTTTTCATTTGGTGCTGGTCTACAACCTGTTGCATATCCTTAGCGGTAAAAAAATCAGCTGCCGCCATTCTGCTTTCAAAGCGCGCAATTTCAGACTCGAGCTGCTCTATCTTCCGCTCTGCATTGCCGACCACGCGCTGCAATTTTTTCCGATCATCATACGACAAAGGCGTCCGAACCACGGGCTGTTCGACCACCACGGCCGGCTGCTTATTGCCACCCAGCTCAATCTCCCGCATGTTGTTCATGGCCCGCTTCTCAAGGAAGAAGTTGATATCTCCCAGATAATTGAACAGCTGCCGATCCCTGAACTCAACCGTCCTGTCGGTCAGACCTGCCAAAAATTCGCGGTCGTGGCTTACTACAATCAGCGCACCATCGTAGGAGCGAATGGCCTCTTTGAGCACATCCTTCGAAATGATGTCGAGGTGGTTCGTAGGTTCGTCCAGTACCAGCAGATTGAACGGACGGAGCAACAGACAAGCCAGCGCTAAACGGGCGCGTTCGCCACCCGACAGCACAGAAACCTTCTTGTCGGAGTCCTCGCCACTGAAAAGAAAAGCACCCAGGATGGCACGCAGGCGCGTACGCATCTCAGGGGGAGAGTATTTCTCCATCGTCTCCAGCAAGGTCATTTTGCCGTCAAGCGTATCCGACTGATTCTGAGCATAGTAGCCGATTTGCAGGTTATGACCGGGTAGGAGCTCCCCCCCGGTGGAAGATAACTGGTTGACAATAATTTTGGCCAATGTCGTTTTGCCCTGTCCATTCTGCCCTACAAAGGACACCCGCTCGCCCCGTTCGATTTTGAAATCCACCTGGTCGAGCACAGACAGTTGCCCGTAGCTTTTCGACAACTGCCGCGCCTCAATAGCGACAGCCCCCGCCCGGGGTGCGGGCGGAAATCGCAGATTCATGGCCGCCACATCGGCCTCATCAAGTTCTATGCGATCAATTTTATTCAGCTGCTTCTGCATAGACTGCGCCATCTTGGTCTTGTTGGCTTTGGCCATAAACCGGTTGATGGTGCGCTCTTTGTCAGCGATGACACGCTGCTGGTTCTCGTAAGCAGACTGCAATTTTTCGCGGCGCTCAGCGCGCAGGTGCACATAGGCGCTGTAAGCAGCTTTATAGTCAAAAACTTTACCCAGCTCCACTTCTACAGTGCGCTTGGTGACATTGTCGAGAAACTGCTTATCGTGAGAGATAACGATAACTGCCCCCGGGTAATCCTGCAGAAAATCTTCCAACCACAAGATAGACTCGATATCGAGGTGGTTGGTAGGTTCGTCAAGTAGCAGGTAGTCAGGTTTTTGTAAAAGCATTTTAGCAAGCTCAATACGCATCTGCCAGCCACCACTGAATTCGTCCGTAAGCCTTTCAAAATCGCTTTGCTTAAAGCCCAGACCTTTGAGAACTTTCTCCGCGTCTGCCTGCATCGTAACCCCACCGATGAGCGCGTAGCGGTCATTGAGGGTCGTATACTCATCAATCAGCTGGTGGTAGGCGTCACTCTCATAGTCAGTGCGCGTTTCCATCTCTTCATGCAGCGCATGGATGCGCGCTTCCATTTTTTTGACCTCCTCGAAAGCTGTGAGTGTTTCTGCCATGACTGTCTTGCCTTTGGGGATGTTCATCTCCTGATGCAAAAAGCCAAGGGTCGTATTGGACGGCCGGCTGATGTTGCCGCTGTCGGGACGTATATGTCCCGCAATAATCTTGAGCAGGGTCGATTTACCCGCTCCGTTGCGCCCGACAAGGCCTATCCGATCCCGCTCACCAATGACGAGATTGATTTTGTTGAGCAGTATGCGGTCACCATACTGAACGTACACTTCATTTACCGTAATCATGCAGTTGCTTACTAAAATTTGGCGCGAAGATACTACTTTTTGGTCGTCAGCCCGCTACCGCAGAGTGGCTATTTGCAGCTATATTTCTTTTCCGCCGACAGCCAGTCTGCATATCTCAACCCTGATTGCGGTGATTAAGTTCCTGCAATGCAAGCCAGGCCATGAGGCCAGTGCTGTGGTAGAAGCAGTCTTCATCGACATCGAAAGTGTCGGTATGTACCTGTGAGACAATACCCTTGGCCGGATTCCCTGTACCGAGGCGGTAAAAGCAGCCGGGCAGCTCGTGGGTGTACCAGGCAAAATCTTCCCCCGTCATGCGGATGGGTAGTTCGACGACCTGCTCGTCGCCCAGATAAGCACGGGCGCTGCTGCGCAGTCGCTCCGTGAGCAGCTCATCATTTTTTAAAAAAGGATAGCCCTTGTCTATGATGAGCTCGGCCTGAGCACCCATGGCTGCAGCGATGCCTTCGGCCATCTGCTGCATAAGGCGATGGGCTTCGGCCCGCCAGGGCTCATCGAGGGTGCGGAAAGTGCCCTTGAGTTTCACCTCGCGAGGTATGACGTTGGTAGACCCCCCGGTAGAGGCTATATGTCCGAAGGTCAGCACACTCGGAATCGTCGGGTCGGCGCGGCGGCTCACCAGTTGCTGCAGGGCAGTGATGATCTGTGCTGTGATGGCGATGGGATCGATGGTATCCTGCGGAATGGCTCCGTGCCCGCCCCGCCCCTGCACGCGCAGGTAGAGTTCATCGGTAGAAGCCATGAAAATGCCCGGCCTGAAACCTACCCGCCCGCAGGCAAGCGGCGGGTGCACATGCTGCCCGATAATGGCAGCGGGCGCGGGCGCCTTCAGGGCGCCATCGCGTATCATCAGGCTGGCACCGCCAGGCGTTTTTTCCTCAGCAGGCTGAAAAAGAAGCTTGATGCTGCCGCGAAAATGCTGCCGCAGCTGCTGCAGCAGCCTGGCAGCCCCCAGCAGGCTGGCTGTATGCACATCGTGCCCGCAGGCGTGCATCACCCCTGCATGCCGCGACCGATAGTCTGTCATATTGGCCTCCTCAATGGGCAGCGCGTCCATATCGGCCCGCAGGGCTATACAGGCTCCTTTACCAGCCTGCCCCTCAATCAGCCCCACAAGACCGTACCCGCCCACACCTGCCTTAAACGGGATTTGCCACCGGCTGAGCCAGCCAGCCACGTAAGCAGCCGTTGCCTGCTCTTCGAATGACAACTCGGGGTATTGATGCAGATGGCGCCGGATACCTACAATTTCTGCCTGTTGAGCATGAGATTCTTCCTGCAGATAATCAATCAGTTGGCGGTTGGTATGCAGTTGCATAGGGAGAAGGAATTAGCGGATCCATAGCAAGTAGGCAGTGGCGTATGGGAGCGAAAAGATGAGACCGTCAAAACGGTCGAGCATGCCGCCATGCCCCGGCAGGATTTTTCCCGAATCCTTTACCGACAGGCTTCGCTTGAGCATGCTTTCTACAAGATCCCCGATGCTGCCAAAGACGGCAATAATGCCGGCAAGCACCAGCCAGTCGACAAGCCGCAACTCAAGGAAATACAGGTGCAGGATAAAAGCCGTCACCAGCGTAAACAACAGCCCGCCCAAGGTGCCTTCCCAGGTCTTTTTGGGACTTATACGCGGTAGCAGCAAGTGCTTGCCAAGCCGGGATCCAACGATATAAGCGCCCGAATCATTGGCCCAGATGAGCAGTAGCAGACCCATCACTATGTTGGGCAGGTATACCCCCTGGTGTATCGCCACAAAGTTGAGCAATCCAAACGGTATGCCTATGTAAAAAACACCCAGCATCAGAAAAGCCAGATTGACAAACGGCTTCTCTGAGGCCATAAATAACTCGTAAACAAAGGCACCAAATACCAGCGGAGAGTATAAAATGGAGGTGATAATCACAAAATCTATGGGCTCATGGATGATGTTGAGCTGCAACACCAGGCTGTGCGCGAAAGGAACAATCCCCAGCAACAGCCCCAGCGCTTTGCGGATGCGGTCGCGCCGAGACTTGCGGTCAAGCACCAGGTATAAAAATTCCCAGAGCGAGAGACTAGTGACGGCTGT
>JAUMBM010000081.1:0-3394 GCA_032115735.1 Saprospiraceae bacterium | reverse complement strand
GGGTGGGAAGAGCGAATGAAGGATTCGCTGCAGCAGGTGCACTCCTGAAAGTGCAGCCAGATGACAGGCACGCGCGGGTTGGTCATCATGGCTTTGGAAACCTGCGCGACGCCGCTGGCCTCAAGACCCAGATAGGCCGCAATGGTCGTACAGAATTTCATGAAGTCGCGGCGGGAGTATCCACGCTGCCGCAGTTCCTCGTAGTACGACTGCCGCTTGGCAACGGTAGTGGTGGGCATGACAATTAAGTTTTTTGTTTGAAAACCAGATTATTGACGATTCTACGTCCCGCACTTTACAAATGTAAGTTCACCCCCTTCCACGCCAAGATGATATTTATTAGCGGGCTGTATTGATAAATGTCACTTTGGGCGCTTATTGGCCATATTATTTTTGCCCCAAAACCAGCTTATGAAAAAGATATCTGTACTTCTCTCTGCTTTTGCAGCAATTCCTTTTGTGGGGCAGGCACACGCGGGGCATGGCCATTTCCAGAATGATCCCGTACTGCATTTCTTTTCTTCACCCTTGCATCTGGTGCCTGTCGTACTGCTGGCGGTGCTGGGGGCTGCCTGGCTGACGCGTATGTATTATCGCACACAAAAGGGGTAGCCCAAAAGCCTATGCACGAGTTGTCTATCGTCCTGAGTGTAGTCGCTATCGCCGAAAAAGAGGCCCTGGCCGCCGGGCGGAAGGTACAATCCATCCGGCTGGACATCGGGGAACTGTCGGGCGTCGAGCTCGCTTCGCTGGAGTTTGCTTGGGAAATGGGGGTCAAAAATAGCGTGCTGGAGGGCGCCGTCAGAGAGATTAACCATATCACTGGCAGGGCTGTTTGTGCCGATTGTAGCTGCGCTTTTGATAAGCACCATCGTTGGGATGCCTGCCCGCTTTGCGGGGGCTATCTGCATGCCGTCACCCAGGGGGAGGAACTGCATGTGAGGTCAATCACGCTGATATAGATGTTTATTGTAAAAATTGATTATCCATGTGTAGTACTTGCGGTTGCAGCCAGCCCGCTGAGGCTGTTTCAATTCAGCTGGTGGGCGCAGATAAAAAGGAGGCGATCCTGAAAGCCAGTGCCCGCGCCCGGCAGGGGCATCATCACCATCATCATCATGGGGATCACAGCCATGACCAGCAGCAGGCAGATCACAGCCATCTGCCCGGGGGGCATCACCATCATCATCACCATCACGGACACGAGCAGGCTGTGCAAGCGACAGGCGAACTGCTGCTGCAGGTGGCAGGGGAGGATGCTAATGTCATCCGGCTCGAACAACAAATACTGGGAGAGAATAACCGGCTGGCGGAGCGCAACAGGGGGTACTTCGAAGCCAAAAATATGGTTGCGCTCAACCTCGTGAGTTCCCCGGGCTCGGGCAAAACATCGCTGCTGGAACGCACCTTGCGGGAGCTGGGCACGGATATACCCTGCAGCGTCATCGAGGGCGATCAACAGACAACCAACGATGCAGACCGGATTGCCGCCACGGGCGTGCCCGTAGTGCAGATCAATACGGGCAAGGGTTGTCACCTCGATGCAGAAATGATCAACAGAGCGCTGAAAGCACTCCGACCCGCTGATGAAAGTTTGCTGTTCATTGAAAATGTCGGCAATCTGGTATGCCCTGCACTGTTTGACTTGGGGGAGTCGGTGCGGGCAACCATCATCAGTGTCACGGAGGGCGATGACAAGCCGCTCAAGTATCCCGATATTTTTCATTCTGCTCAGCTGGTCATCGTCAACAAAATCGACCTGCTGCCGTACGTTCCTTTTAATCTCGATACGCTGCGCGAAAATATTGCCCGGGTAAGCCATCATCCGGACATCATCTGCCTGTCGGCCTATACCGGACAAGGTATGGAAGACTGGTACCAGTGGCTGCGGCGCTTTTTTTCATCAAGACAATCCTGAGTCCGTATGTGCCTCGCTATTCCCGGAAAAATAACGGCTATCCGGCCTGAAGTGGATCCCATGCTGCGTATGGGCAGCGTTTCATTCAATGGCATCGTGAAAGAAATCAATCTGTCCATGACTACATACCCGAAATGCTCTTTGGCGGCATCAGCCGCCAAAGAGCAGTATAAAACCCGCCCGATTAGCGAGCCCGCGCAGAAGCAATCAGCTCACGGGCATTCTCGAGTGCAGAAGCAGTGGGGGGGCTCATACTGAGCATGGTAGCAATGGCGCGGGTGCGCTCCTCCTCATCCAGCAGCCGGACCTTAGTGGAGGTGCGATCGGCTGTGTCAACTTTGTAAATGAAGTAGTGCACATCGGCTTTGGCAGCCACCTGGGGCGAATGGGTGATGACCACTACCTGGTGATGGTCGCTCAGCTTGCGCAATATATCGCCCATCTTGAGGGCCACATCACCGGAAACGCCGGCGTCAATTTCGTCGAAAATAAGGGTAGGAAGCGCCATGGCGCTGGCCACGAGCGACTTGGCAACCAGCGTCAGTCGCGATAATTCACCGCCGGAGGCTACGTCCTTAATCGGCAGCGGCCGACTGCCGCGGTTGGCACTAAACAAAAACTGCACCTCGTCCAGCCCGGTAGGCCCCGGAGCTGCGAGCTCCCGAAAGTCAATCTCTACCTGGGCCGAAGGCATGGACAGCGTGGCCAGCTGCTCCCGCATGCGCGCAGCAAAAGTCGGAGCTACTTCCTGCCTGCGCTGACTCATCAATCGCGCACGCGCCAGCAGCGCCTGCTGCTGAGCTGCCAAATCTTGCGTCAGTGAAGCTACATCCTCATCAATCCGCTCAAAGCTGGATCGCTGGGATGCAAGCGTTGCCTGCAAATTGAGCAGCTCCTCTACGGTCAACAGACCGTGTTTTTTTTGTAGCCGATAGATGAGGTCGAGCCGCTGCTGTATCTCCATGATGCGCGCCGGATCATACTCAGTGCTCTCCGCTATGTGTTCAAGTTCGTCACCTACCTCCTGTATTTCCAGTACCAGACTGTTAAACCGCTCGTACAGGCCGCTCAGCCGCTTGTCAACTTTACCCGCATGATAGAGCGCCTGACCAACTTCTTGTAGCTGCCCGACCAGCGACATGTCGCTGTCGCACAAAAAGCGAAAAGACTCGGCCGCTGATCGCTTGATTTCTTCGGCATTGCTGAGGCGGCTGAGCTCCTCCTCCAGAGGCTCCTGCTCACCGGTGACCAGCGACGCCCGGGCAAATTCATCCAGCTGAAAGGCAATGAACTCCTGCTCGCGCACACCCGCCGCTGCTCTTTCGCGCAGTTGCTCCAACACCCGCGAGTCCTGCACATACTGCCGGTAAGCACGCTGGTAGGCAGCAAGCTCCTGCCCGTTGTCGGCCAGTGCGTCCAGCAGCCGTAACTGAAAGTTGACGTTGTGGATGTCCAGCGTATCAAACTGCTGATGCA
>JAUMBM010000080.1:0-3049 GCA_032115735.1 Saprospiraceae bacterium | reverse complement strand
GCCGGGCAGCAGGATCTGAGCGCTCCCGGAGAGCCTGTGGCACTGGGGGCACGCCACCCTATTGCAGCTACGATGAACAGACTTATTAGGATCTTTGAGCGCATAGGTTTTGTGGTGGCTGAAGGACCGGAAATAGAAGATGACTGGCATAATTTCACGGCGCTCAACACGCCTGATGATCATCCGGCACGGGATATGCAGGACACATATTATTTGAAAAACAGCACGCATATGCTGCTGCGGACACATACGTCTTCTGTGCAAGCGCGTGTGATGAAGTCGCAGAAGCCACCAATCCGGATTATCGCCCCCGGCAGAGTGTATCGCAACGAGACCATCTCTGCCCGCTCCCACGCACAGTTCCATCAGATTGAGGGATTGTACATCGATGAGGGTGTTTCTTTCGCAGATATGCAACAAACTCTGTATTATTTTGCCCGCGAAATGTACGGACCCGATACGCGCATACGCCTGCGGCCTTCTTTTTTTCCTTTTACGGAGCCGAGCGCCGAGATGGATGTGACATGCTTTATCTGTAGTGGAAAAGGTTGCAATATCTGCAAACATACAGGCTGGGTAGAGATTTTGGGTTGCGGCATGGTAGACCCGGAGGTACTAAATCGCTGTGGTATTGACAGTGAAAAATATACAGGCTACGCCTTTGGTATGGGGATTGAAAGACAAGCCATGATGCGCTACAACATTACGGATATCCGCCTCATGTTTGAAAACGATATTCGATTTTTGCGCCAATTTTCATCTATTTCTTAATTATAGTGCTTCATGCAGATAGGTATTCCGGAAGGTACGCGGGATTTCAGCCCCGCCCAGGTGGTCAAACGCAATTATATATTTGACACCATACGCAGGGTTTTTGTTAAGTATGGCTTCCAGCCGCTGGAAACACCCGCTATGGAGCGTCTGGATACGCTTACGGGAAAGTACGGAGAAGAAGGAGATCGGCTGCTTTTCAAAATCCTGAACAATGGCAATTATCTTGCTGATGTACCTTCAGATTTGCTGGAAAAGCGAGATTCTTCGGGGCTTACTTCCCATATTTCCCGTCGTGGACTGCGATATGATCTCACAGTGCCCTTTGCCCGCTACGTATCTATGCATTTTAATGAGCTGGCCTTCCCTTTTAAGCGCTACCAGATTCAGCCGGTATGGCGGGCCGACAGGCCTCAGCGGGGTCGATACAGGGAATTTTACCAGTGTGATGTGGATGTCGTAGGGGCCAATGCGCTCATGCATGAGGCTGAGCTCGTACAAATATATGACGAAGTATTTGCTGCACTCGGTCTGGGGGTTGTCATCCGCATCAATAACCGCAAGATTTTGGCCGGCATGGCAGAGACTGCCGGTATTGCCGACCAACTGGCGCTGATGACCATCGCGATAGACAAGCTTGATAAAACGGGTATAGAGGGGGTAAAAGAGGAGCTTGCGCGCCGGGCTATTCCGGGAACTGCCATCGCACACATAGAGGCTCTGTTGGCGGTGAGTTCGCTGGACGAGCTGAGAGAGGCTTTTGCCAATAGTACTCTTGGCTTGCAGGGAATTGATGAAGTGGAAGAAGTACTAGGCTACTTGGCCGACCATCCG
Organism: Saprospiraceae bacterium; assembly: GCA_032115735.1. Lineage (GTDB taxonomy): Bacteria > Bacteroidota > Bacteroidia > Chitinophagales > Saprospiraceae > JAUMBM01. The sequence continues at coordinate 1,444 of JAUMBM010000080.1, read as the reverse complement.
GCTAGTAATGTGGTGAAATTTGATATTAGCCTGGCGCGAGGTCTGGACTATTATACGGGTTGTATTTTTGAAGTTGTCGTTGATGCACAGCGTCATCCGGACTTGAAAATGGGCAGTATCGGGGGCGGAGGTCGTTATGATAACCTCACGGGTATTTTTGGGAGACCCGGTTTGTCGGGCGTAGGGGTATCTTTTGGTGCGGAGCGTATTTACGATCTGCTCGAAGAGAGTGGTCTTTTCCCTGCGGAAGATCCTGCTGCACTCAAATTGTTGCTGTTGGCTTTCGATGATACATCCCACCGCTTCGCTTTCCGCTGTCTGCGGGAAATACGTGGAGCAGGCATCAATGCCGATCTGTATCCAACCGCTGATAAGCCCAAGAAACTTATGAAATACGCCAACGCCCGACAGGTGCCGTTCGTCGTACTGATCGGCGAAGAAGAGTGCAATAGCGGGCTGCTTAGTGTAAAAAATATGGTGAGCGGCGAGCAGTCAAAAATGTCCCTGCAGTCTGTAGTGGCTGCGTTCTCCTGAGCTCGAAGAGGCCCGTTTTACACAGGGTCATTCACTGCAGCTGAGGGGCTTTTCACATATAAAATGCTAAATAAACGTTAAAACAAAACGGAAAAGGCAACTAAGTTGCCTTGAATATCGTCTCTCTGGTATAAGTGTTTTTTCATACGAGTCCGTTTTGTGAAAGTTGCCTTGTTGCTTACAGGGCAACTTTTTTTAGTGCCCGCTCAAAGGGCACCGGGAGATGGCAGGTGGGTTGGTATAGGGTGCTGACAGGGATCAATTTTAATCCGAATTTACAAAATGTCAGTCATTTGGCAGTGGATGTGCTTAGATTGACTTACTTTTGCCGGAAGGCCTAAAGGCTTTGTTCTCAAAACGTATGCGGCATTACCTCGTCTTTCAGCTATTTTTCATTACCTGTATTCTCTTTGTACAGCCTGCTCGTGCACAGACGATTGTAAGTACCCTGCCGCAAAACAAAAATGTTGTATTGGAAGAATTTGGGGGTATCAACTGTGTTTACTGCCCTGAAGGTCACGCCATATCGACTGCGGTGGCTGCCAATAATACCAACCGGGTTATATTACTCAACTACCACACGGGGCCCTACGCTCAACCGGGTTCAGGAGATCCGGATCTGCGATCACCTTTTGGTGCGGACATAAAACTGCAGACAGGCCTGACAGGCTATCCCGCGGCTACCATCAATCGGCGCGTATTTCCTGGTATGGAGCAAGGGAGCCAGGGGACAACAGCTTTGGGCAGAGAGCATTGGGCTCAGGCTGCACAAGAGGTGTTAGCACAACCATCGCCGGTCAATATTGCAGCCACCGCAACACTCAATGTGGCCAGCAGAGAACTATCGTTGTTGGTAGAGTACTATTACACGGGCGATGCTTCAGAGGTGTCCAACTGGCTGCATATAGCT
>JAUMBM010000079.1:0-21498 GCA_032115735.1 Saprospiraceae bacterium | reverse complement strand
TAAATATCTTTGCTGAGAACAGCAAGGCTGTTCCAGCTTTTCCAGTTGTCCTCATCAGGAAACTCGCAAAAGGTGAGCTCCCAGCCAGAAAGTCCAAGAGGTAATACGACATTTTGACGCTCCCCGGACAGAGAATCGCGCAAATAAGTTGCAGCCGGCTGACTGCAGATTTTTTGATGAATAGCCCGAGCAACAGCAGTGGTAATAAAGAATTCCATAATGTATTAACTCTGTATCAAGCTTGGAAGAATCCTCCCAGTGGGCGTCCGGCAATGGGAAAAACGCTATAGCCGCTGGCTTATTTCATGATTACCAATTAAGGACTAGCGTAAACAAGCAAAGTCTGTGATTGGTTGTATTCATACAGACGCTGATTGTCGGTTCATCGAAGAGCAAAGTACCGGCTACTAATCCGGTGTCTGTAATAACTGAACCGCATCTTAACAACGATCACATATGAAACTGAAGAAGATAAATCAGTTGCTTGTTTTGGCCTGCTGTGGCACACTGGCAGTACAATGCAACGAACACCCCTACCAACAGGGACAAATTTTATATGAAAATTATTGCGCCAACTGCCACATGAGCGATGGCAGCGGACTGGGGGGAATAATCCCTCCGCTGGCAGGTGCAGATTATTGGGCCAACCATCAGGACGATCTTGCCTGTCTTATAAGGTATGGGATTTCGGATACCATCATTGTAAATGGCAAGCAATATGCCAATAAAATGGAGGGAATTCCGCAGCTGACTGATTTTGAAATAGCCAATATCATCAACTATGTCAACCAGGCATGGGGTCATCAGCTCGGCAGGGTGGATATTGCTCAGATCAGGCAACAACTCGTCGATTGCCTGCCCGATTATTATCCTCGTAAATGATATTGATGCGCTATTAAACAATAATTTTTGCCATAGTTACCCAAGGAATCGTTACTTTGCAGCAAATTAAATGCCCTTTCATGATGATGAGACATTGGACGGCTGTTTTATTCACTTTGTGGTCTGTTGCTGCTTTTGCGCAACCTGCTAATGACGATTGTGGCGGGATTATCGACTTGGGTATTGCGCCTGCCTGCCCGACTACCATCTTTAGCAACATCAATGCGACAGCAACTGATATAGGTTTTGGTAATAACCCAACTTGCTTCAATGGCGGTGGCACGCAGCGGGATGTTTGGTTCTCTTTCGTGGCCAGCGATACGATTTTTGACTACACTATCACAGTAACAGGTCTTACCGACGGCGGCAGCCCTGCCATTGTCAACCCCCAATTGGCGATCTACAGGGGCTCGTGCGAAACGGACGGACTGGCAGAACTGCTCTGCATCTCTGCAGATCCGGGCGAAAATGTAGTCATCCTGAATGCCATGGGCCTAACCCCCGGCGTCACATACTTTCTTCGCATTAATGACTATTCTGCTTCCGGTAGCCCCAATGCGGGAAGTTTTCAGTTGTGTGTAGATGAAATGGACCCCATAAGCCTGATTGACCAGGGCGGATCCACCGCCTGTTCAGGACAGTTGTTTGATTCAGGAGGTCCCGACGGTGACTACAGTTCTACTGAAAATCACGTTTTCACTATCTGCCCGGCACAACCCACGGCCTGCATAACGTTTACCCTGCAATATTTCAACATAGAAGATGGATTTGGGCCCAACGCGGATCAGCTTATTTTCTACGATGCAGCCACACCGGATCCGGCTGCAATTATCTCTTCTGTTGGCGGCACTGGCGTGTCTGCAGGTGGTGCTGTCTGTTATGAAGTACAGGCTTCCAGCGGTTGCCTGACACTCCAGTTCATCTCAGATGCCAACGTGCAGTTTGAAGGTTTTGCCGGCAGCTGGCTGTGCTCCACACAGCCGTGTGATGCATACCAACCGATAAGTGTAAGTGATGATGTAACCAGTGCAGATATTATCGATGCTCTTTCGACACCACAAACGCAGGTAAGTATTACCAGTATCAACTGCTCTGATGGTTCCTATGGTGTCTTTGAAGCAGGTGACAACACCGATTTGGGTCTGGAAAAAGGCCTGTTGCTCACTACAGGCGATCTCAATTGGGCTCCCGGCCCCAACAGTAGTTCTGGATTCGGCAATACTTTCGCAAATCGCTCTTTCCCGGGGGATCCGGATCTCGATCAGTTGTCCCTACTCTTCGGGGAAGGAACAGAGTCACAGGATGCCTGTATCATTGAACTTGATGTGCTGGCCTCCACCAATGAGCTCACCTTTGAGTACATCTTCGGTTCAGACGAATATCCTGAGTTTGTAGGCGACGAATTCAATGACATTTTTGCCTTCCTGGTATCAGGACCCGGCATTACCGGTCTGCCTGAACTCAACAACCAGCTCAATATTGCTACGCTACCTACAGCAGCCAATACGGTTGTCCAAATTAACAGCGTAAATAATTTTGACAACTGGGAGTTTTACCGCAATAATGAGTTGGGGCAGAGTATGGAATACGACGGTTTTACTTCTGACTATCTGGGCGTGAAGAAAAGCCTGACAGCACGTGCAGCGGTTATTCCATGTAACACATACCATCTCAAACTAGCCATTGCTGATCGGGGTGACGGGCTTTTTGATTCAGGAGTATTCATCTCTGAGCTCAGAGGAGGTACCCCTAATATCTCTGTGCGCTTTAACTCTGGTATTGACTACCTACTGGAAGGCTGTACAGAACTCAGTGATGAAGTAGTTATCAGGCTCAACAATCCGGTGGAAGATACCCTTACCTACCGGGTGGTTATCGGTGGAAGTGCAACGCTTGGTGTTGACTACCTTCTCGACATACCAGAGGAAGTTACCTTTCTGCCCGGACAGACGGAGTACAGCTTTCCCATTTCTGTGCTTACAGATTTAGATATTGAGAATACTGAAGTAATTCTTATTGCGCTGACCAACGATTTTGGTTGCGGAGAAGTTACCTATGCAACTGTAGAAGTTGAGATTCGCGATCAGCTGCGTATCAACATCAATGCAGGCAACGAAGTTGCCTACTTCTGTGCCGAAGGCAGCCTTCCACTCACTGTTGAGGGTGCTGCCCAATACTTTTGGACACCTATCACTGTTTTTGATAATCCTCTAAGCAATGCACCCATAGCCAGCCCGACAGAGAGCATGTGGGTTAGGGTAGAGGGCCAGGTAGGTAGTTCCTGTGTCGCAGTAGACTCTATATTTTTACAGCTCATTGATCCACAAATAACATTAGAAGCTCTTGATCCCGTGGCTATTTGCCGGGGCGACAGCGTGCGTCTGCAGGCAAGTGACAACGTCAATGGTGCAGGACTTCTTTGGACACCCAGCGTTAGCCTCAACGATCCTTCCAGCCTGACGCCTGTGGCTATGCCGCTGGTTGACCAGCTGTACATCGTATCGGTCAATGTTACGGGCTGTATCGCAACCGATAGTATCCTGATTGATGTAGATTTCCTCAACCTTCCTCTGCTTACTGCTGACACCACTTTATGTCAAAATTATCCAGTTACACTTTCCGTGTTGGAAAATGCCAACACTACGGATACCGAGTATAGCTGGAGTCCCTCTGCAGGGCTCAGCGGTGGTGAAGTTCCCACGCCCGTAGCGCTGCCTGATGCGACAACGACGTATCAATTGATTGCATCTTCGGTCAACGGAGCTTGTGCAGATACCTCCTCAGTGACCGTCAACATTCTGGCTGCCGATGTAGATATCAGTCCGCAGGATACCGCTTTCATTTGTCTGGGAGAAATTGCCAGCCTGACAGCAACCACTAATACGGGCAGCGCTCAGGGTCTTATATGGTCACCGGCGATGGGACTGAGTGATACCGCTTCATTGCAGGTGACAGCAACCCCGACTGAAAGTCAGTGGTATCGCACAACCTTCGTCAATGGGGTCTGCACTGTTTTTGACTCTGTTTTTGTGCGTGTTGATTCACTTCCTGCAGATCTTGGTTTCACCCTGTCTCCCGAAAAAGAGGTGTACTGCTTTGGGGAAAGAGTAGTCTTCTCGTCACCTATTTACGATCCGGCTAACTTCCCCGAAATGTTCCATTACTGGTCGTCATCATTGGGAGCGCTCACGCCGGATTCACTCTATAACTTGGTAGTGGATCTTGTCGATACCATAAATTATCAGCGCATAACCATCAATAATGCCTGCAGAGATACCGTCAACAGGGTAGTGAGGGTTATAGAGCCAATACTACTAACGATCGTACCTGCAGATACAACGATCTGTGCAGGGCAGAGTGTGCAGCTAAGCGCTCAGCACTCGCCTAACCAGCAAGTGACGTATGAGTGGACAGGCAGTGGACTTAGTTGCTTCAATTGTCCCAATCCGGTAGCTACACCCACAGCTTCAGCATCTTACCAGCTAAGAACCGAAATTGACGGTGAATGCCCCGAATCCGCTCAGGCAACTATAACCGTCAACCCGCTACCATTCATTGATCTGGTTGACAATCCCGTCATTTGTCTGGGTGACGAGATAAGCCTGCTGACTAGCAATCCCGAAGCAGGCACAAGCTATTTGTGGTCCTCTCCCCAGATTCCTGCCTTTACTTCAACGGATCCTCTGGTAAGTGTAATGCCGGTTACGACCACCAGTTATGTACTCAACGCGACCAATACCTGCGGAACGGTCACCCAGAATACCACAGTAACCGTCATTGGTGATACAGAACTCAACATTACGGGAGATCTGATTATTTGCCCTGATCAAAATACCCGGCTCAGTCTGAGTACTACACCCGCAGTGGATCCGGCTTTGCTGGCTACTGCGGTGTGGACCTGGCCAGGCGGTAGCTTTACAGGTGCCTCCCTTGAGGTCGGTCCTGATACCAATACTACATATACTGTTACGCTCTCCTTAGGTCAGTGCGGAAGCATCACCGGCAGTGCCAGTGTTCAGGTACTGGATCAGCCAACCGTTAGTATCAGTGCCCAGCGGGATACTGTATTTTCAAGAGCTCCCGTAATTCTTATTGCAGAAACCAATCCGACCACCGGCATCACGCTCAACTGGACCCCGGCACCGGATAGTCAGACAGGCAATACCTTCAATTTTACAGCACCCGAAAATGCAGATACGACCCTGCTCAACCAAACCTACAGGGTTGATCTTACCACAAATGAAGGATGTACCGCTTTTGCTACTTATACCATAGCTGTCAAGCGACCAAGGGGAGACGTACCTAATATTTTCAGCCCCAATGGGGACAGTCGCAATGACGCTTTCAAAATCTTCAATGCAGAAGAAATTACGGACATTAATATACGCGTCTACAACCGCTGGGGTCAGCTCGTATATGAGTCAGATAACAACAACGGCTGGGACGGCAACTACAAGGGAGATCCGGCACCCGCAGATATTTATATTTACCGGGTACAGTTCACCATCGGTGGTGAAATTTTTGATCTCACCGGAGAATTGACGCTCGTCAGATAAAATAGTTACAGTCGGCTGAAACCGTCTGTAATGCGTCAGAGCGGCACACGGGTTGGAAACACCCTGTGTGCCGCTCTTTTGTTGGTCGCGCTACAGGAGACTTTCCATCATGTCTCTCACACTGCATTTATAGACAGGATGCTGCCAGTCGGGGGCAATCTCCGCCATGGGCTGCAAGACAAAAAGTCGCTGATGAAGCCAAAGATGAGGCACAGACAGATGTGGCAAATCGATAATTTGTTGTTCGATGGCAATAATATCGATGTCGATTAATCTGGGGCCCCATTTTTTACTTCTCTCTCTACCCAGATCTTTTTCGATTGTTAGTGCGGCATCCAGCAAATCTTCGGGACCAAGGAAAGAAATAATCTTCAAAACCTGATTGAGAAAGGAGGGTTGATCAGTATTCCCCCAGGCGGCCGTCTCCATCACCGAAGATGACAGCAAAATGGGGCCGATGCGTTGAGCAATCAGAGAACGTGCCCGAGCCAGCAGCTCGGATCTTTGTCCCATATTACTACCCAGTTGTAAAAAAACTATATATGGCTGCATAAAATTCGTTTTTGCAACATCCTTGCCAAGGCTTTTTTGCATTTATCTTGTCAAATCGAAGGGAATGCCTATATTTGAGACAATATTACCATCTGTCATTGCTTTATTCCTATGAAGTCGACATTTTTCCTTATTTTTTTCTCCCTTCTCTCCTGGGCCCTTTGGTCACAGCCGATCAATGATAACTGTTCCGGCCTGATTGATTTGGGTACGTTGCCCTCTTGCAACACCTCCAACATTTACACTAATGTAGGCGCCAGTGCGAGCAACATCGGTTTTGGCAACAACCCTTCCTGCTTCAACGGCGGAGCCGCGAATCGGGATGTCTGGTTTGCCTTCACCGTAGGTAACGATTTTACGGATGTTACCATTACTGTATTAGGCACCGCCAGTGGCCCTAACGGACAGCCGATAGGCAATCCGCAGGTAGCCCTTTACCGCGGGGACTGCGAACTTGACGGGCTGGCTGAGCTGGCATGTATCAGTTCGCCCAATGGATCAGCTCAAGTAGCGCTGGACGTACTGGGTCTGACGCCTGGCGTAACCTATTATCTGCGCATCAATGATTATTCAGCTACGGCTGCTCCCAATGCGGGCGATTTCACCCTCTGTGTGGATGAGTACGTACCGGCTATCAATATCGGCACTTCTCCGGGGTCTTCGGCCTGCTTTGGTACGCTGTATGACTCCGGCGGGCCTGATGCTAACTATGGTGGGGGAGAAAATCATACTTTCGTCATTTGTCCGTCCGATTTCCACGAATGTATCATCATCGATTTGCTCAGCTTTGCAACTGAGAACGGATTTGACAGGATCAATTTTTTTGCCGGTAACTCGACCTCTGCGCCGCTCATTGCTTCTGCTACTGGTATAGACAATGGTAATGAATTTGAAGTCTTTGCCTCCAGCCAGTGTGTAACTGTACAATTTATTTCTGACGGATCCCTCAACAACGAAGGATTCGAACTTACGTGGAGCTGCTCTCCGTTGCCCTGTGGGGGTTCATCAGAAACCAATCCATTTGTTATTGATGCTATTCCTTTTAGCTGGAACGGCAATACTACCTGTGGGGCAGGTTCCACTTTCGCAACTTCCCCTTGCAGCAATGATGCCTTTCTAAATGGTCCTGAGTTTGTCTATACATTTAATTCTCCCGGCAATATCTGCGCATCTATCAATATCACCGGCGCAGCTCCCGGTACTGGTGTAATCGTACTTGATGGTCCTCCTTCTGACCCCAATACTACCTGTATTGCAACTTCTCCCAATGGGGTGATCAACAATGCCAACTTCCAGCAGCCAGGCACTTACTACATCGTAGTAGCCAATGCACAGGGGTGTACCAACTTCAACATCAGCATACAACCCGCAGAATGCGTTTTTTCTGCAGGCTTAGCGGATGTTCTCTGTAATCCGCTCAATGGCTGTATTGAAGAAGGCGGCGTACCAAGCATTTTCAACTTTGAGGATGGCTTTCAGGATATGCCTATCACCACCGGAATCAATAACGGCTGCTGGTTTGGTGTGGGTATTGACCCATCTTTTTACTGGTTTACCATCGAGGCGCAGGCAGCAGGACCGTTCGGTTTCATTGTTTCCAGTGCCGACGTGCCTTCAGATATCGACTTCAATGTATGGGGGCCGTTCACCTCTGAGCAAGTGTGTGAATCCCCACAACAAGTAATACAGTTTATCACCAACAATCAGCCCATCAGAAGTAGCTATGCCGGTGGTACTGAGCCTACAGGCCTTGCAGATGTACATCCCGCTTTCGGATATACCGTTACGGATACCTATGATTGTAATGGTGCTGGTCCTCAGAACAATGACGATATTGTATCGACTATCCAATGCCAACCGGGCGAGGTCTATGTAGTTCTGGTCAACGATTGGGGCAATCAGATTGTCAACGGTGGCATTCTGGTTGACTGGGGGCCTTCCAATCCTGCCGTACTGGCACCTATCGGTATTGAGGTGGTAGCAGGTGATACTGCCGTCTGTAGTGGAGAGACTGTGCAGCTGGAGATTTCCAGTAGTGTGGAAAATATCAGCTGGATTGATCCTTCTGGCACTCTTTCATGCAACAACTGCCTTAACCCTGTAGCCTCGCCAACGGAAACTACCGTCTACAAGGCAGTAGTTGATGCAGTTTGCTACCTCGACACGCTTGAAATCCGCGTAGAGGTATTCAACCTTGAGCTGGGTCCGGATCTGACTGTCTGTCGGGGCGAAGAATTTGTCATTGTAGGTGGTGATGAGTACAGTACTGCAAGCTATTTGTGGCAGCCACCGGCTGGTCTCAATTTTAGTTGTCTCGACTGCCCCAATCCTACTGTAACTGCCAGCCAGCCTGGCGTGTATGCCATACCAGCCGTATTGACGGCAGCTTTCTGTCAGTTTCAGGATACAGTGGTTGTTACAGTCCTTCAGCAGCAAGCACCCGAGGTACCCATGGTGCCCAATACACAGATATGCGAAGGGGATGATATTGCCCTGGGAGGCACCGCCGTACCGGGAGTCACCTATAACTGGGTTTCTTCGCCCATAGGTTTCAACTCTGCGGATGCCAATCCCGTTGTTTCTCCTTTGGCGACGACTACCTACTACCTCACAACCACCAACGGGCTTTGTCCTTTGCCCTCTGTTGACAGTGTTGTGATTTCAGTTGTTCCGCTGCCCATTGTAGACATCAACATGAGTACAACGATTTGCCAGGGCGACAGCATACAGCTTTCGGGCCTCACCCCTGAGTCTGGTGTCATCTACCAGTGGAGCGGAGGTAACGGTCTCACGGATATTGGTGATCCCAATACGTTTGCTTCTCCAACAGTTACTTCTATATTCAACCTACAGGCAAATCGGCTGGGCTGTATTGTATCAGAAAATATAGAGATCACAGTCACCGAAATTTCGGTAGATCTGACGAATGCAGATACGACTACCATCTGTCAGGGCCAGACGGTACAGATTCAGACCAGTGTTAGTCCCGTTGATCAGCCCGTTATCTGGAGTGTACCGGGACTCAGCGGAACAACTTTTCCTGTCACACCTGCAGCAACTACTGAATACATTGCATCTGTTTCTATTGGCAGTTGCTTCCGGGCCGATACGATTATCATTCAGGTAGACTCAATTCCTGCAGATCTCGGGTTTACACTCGAACCTCAGAAAGATGTATACTGTCAGGGAGATCAGGTCATCATTACTTCTCCAATCTATGATCCGGCGCTTTATCCGGACATTGAGCACAGGTGGATTCAGGGACTGGGTCAGCTTACGCCCGACTCGCTCTACAATATGGTTTTTGCGGCAGAAGATACTTCCGAATTTGTCCGTATTACCCGTCATAGAGGTTGTATCGATACAGCCCGCATTTTGATCCGGGTTATTGAACCTATACTACCACGCATTGAGCCTGCTGATACGGTCATTTGCTTTGGGGGCAGTGTTTCTCTGAGGGTCGTACATAATCCTTCCAATGCCGTTACCTACGAGTGGCAGGATCCTACGGCCGGCCTTAGCTGTATCAACTGTCCCAACCCTACAGCCAATCCGCCGGGGAGCATAGGGTACAGAGTGCAGACACAAATTGACGGTAATTGTCCGGAGGAGGCTTTTGCCAGTATTATTGTCAACCCACTACCTTTCATACAGCTCATACCACCGCCCATCATTTGTTTAGGGGATGCAATTTCCCTGCTGGCAAGTAATCCTGAACCAGATGCCACGTATGTATGGACTAACCTGCAGGATACCTCATTCCGCTCGACAAACCCGCTGCTGTCTGTTTCACCAACGGCTACAACTACCTACCGTTTGCAGGCTACTAACGGTTGCGGTACGGTAGAAAGTCAGGTACAGGTGGTGGTCATTGGAGACACGGAACTCAATATACTGGGTGACCTTACGATTTGCCCCGGTGCTCCTCTGAATCTGCAGGTCGAAGCTATCCCGTCTTTGCCGGCCTCTACACTTGCCAATACGGTTTGGACATGGCAGGGGGGCACGGCAACCGGTGCTACGCTTTCACTAGTGCCGGGTATCACTACTACGTATACCGCTACCGTTTCACTTGAACAGTGTGGTACGGCTTCAACTTCAGCCACTGTGCAGGTTTTGGCGCCAGCCGATGTGAGTATTGCTGCTGCACGTGATACTGTATTTTCGAGAAGTGAGGTCGCGTTAACCCTTACGACAACTCCTCCGACGGGTAATACCATCGTATGGACACCAGCGCCAGGCAGTCAGTCAGGTGACGCATATACCTTCACTGCACCGGAAAATCCTGATACCACGCTATTGTCACAGGTATATCAGGTGCAAATAACGACTGCAGAAGGCTGCACTGCTACGGATGAAATCATCATTTACGTCAAAAAACCACGGGGAGATATACCCAACATCTTCTCGCCCAACGGTGACAGTAAGAATGATGTTTTCCGCATATTCAATGCTGAGGAAATCTCTAACATACGCATCATGGTATACAACCGCTGGGGTCAGCTTGTCTACGAGTCAACTGATAACGTAGGTTGGGATGGTAATTACAAGGGAGATCCGGCGCCTGCCGATGTGTACATCTACAGGGTGCAGTTTACCATAGGAGGTGAGACCTTTGATGAAACAGGGGAAGTAACCTTGGTTCGATAAGAGAAGATTGTTGCAAAAAAAGGGGTGCAGCCGATTGGCTGCACCCCTTTTTATTTTACTTGGGTAATGTTTAAAGCTTTCGATCAAGCCAGCCACTGGGCGTGACTTGCGGTACGGCTATTTTTCCCAAAAAATCATTGTATACACTTGCTGCAAGTGCTGCTGCCACTTGAGCTTCCGACTGTGTTTCCTGTTGTAGCTCCTCCTTTGTGTAGTGCAATTTGATGAAATTGGTATCAAAATTACCTGAGCGGAAAGCTTCATGACGACAGACAAAGCGACCGAAGGGCAGGGTGGTTGCCACGCCCTCTACCTCGTACTGAGCGATAGCATCAATCATGCGGCGTATCGCTGCCTCTCTGTTGACGCCCCAGCAAATTAACTTTGATAAGAGAGGATCGTAGTATATAGGAACTTCCATCCCTTCCTCATAGCCTCCGTCTACCCGGATATGCTCCCCTTCGGGCAGTCGGTACCGCTCTAGTTTACCTACATTGGGTAAAAAATTGTTGAGCGGATCTTCTGCGCACACGCGCAACTCAATCGCATGCCCGTGAATAGTAAGATCTTCCTGCTTAAAAGCCAATGCTTCTCCACGCGCTATACATATTTGCTGCTCCACCAGATCCAGCCCCGTAATCCATTCGGTAACAGGATGCTCAACCTGCAGTCGCGTATTCATCTCCAGAAAGTAGTAATTGAGCTTATCATCCACCAGAAACTCGACGGTACCAGCCCCCAGGTATCCGCACGACTGTGCAACTTTCACAGCATCACGCCCCATGGCGGTACGAATTTCAGGGGTAAGCACAGCAGAGGGCGCCTCCTCAACGACTTTTTGGTGGCGCCGCTGAATGCTACACTCTCGTTCGAACAGGTGTACTACATTGCCAAACATATCCGCCAGCACCTGAATCTCAATATGGCGGGGTGAACTAACATACTTTTCAATAAAGACAGAACCATCACCAAAAGCAGAAATCGCTTCACTGATTGCTCTCTCCATCTGGGAAACAAAATCCTCTTCCTTTTCCACAACACGCATACCCTTTCCGCCACCGCCGGCAGACGCCTTGATGAGCACCGGAAAACCAATGCGACGAGCCGTTGCAAGCGCCTCTTCCACGTCCACGATTGCATGATCTACCCCGGGCACCATAGGAATACCATAGGGTTTGACCGTATCTTTTGCAGCGAGCTTTGATCCCATCAGGCTGATCGCCTCGGGCGTTGGACCGATAAAAATCAGCCCTGCATCTTTAACGGCCTTGGCAAACTCGGCATTCTCACTCAAAAAACCATATCCGGGGTGGATAGCATCTGCTCCTCGATCGATGGCCACCTGAATAATAAGATCTCCTTTTAGATAGGACTGGCCGGAAGGTGGCGGCCCAATGAGCACGGCTTCGTCAGCATACCGAACATGCAGCGCATTGCGATCTGCTTCAGAATAAACAGCTACAGTAGCAATACCCATCTTACGAGCCGTTTTCATAACCCTGATGGCAATTTCACCTCGATTGGCAACTAGTATTTTTTTCATCCTTAAACACTTTGCCTCAAAAGTAATCAATATACACTTTTTCGCACTTGATTTTCCTCAGTATCCTCAATCATTATGCGGCATTTTGTATTTTTGGACAACTAAGCTGATTGTTATTGTATGTCTGAACACCATCTGCCGGTTATGCACTGGCAACCAACCGATAAATGGATCCGGGAAGCCGGGCTCACCGACTTCATCAACTGGCTGAAAGAGCGCCAACGAATATTTACCTCCTACGATGAACTCTGGCAGTGGTCGGTTGACCTGCCCGCCGCCTTTTGGGCAGCTATATGGGATTATTTTGGCATTATGAGCCATACGCCCTACGAGCAGGTACTCTCTGCCGATCCCATGCCGCATAGCAAATGGTTTGAAGGTGCGCGCCTCAACTATGCTGAACACCTCTTCCGGCAGGAACAGCCGGATGCTGTTGCAATCTATTACCAGTCAGAACGCCATGGGCTTCAGACAATCAGTTGGGCAGAACTTCACTCACAAGTTGCTGGTTTCCAAAATTTTTTGACAGCTTCCGGTCTGCAGACAGGTGACAGGGTAGTGGCCTACCTTCCCAACATTCCGGAGGCCAGCATTGCATTTCTGGCATGCTGCTCACTGGGTATTGTCTGGTCAAGCTGCTCGCCCGATTTTGGTGCCAACAGTGTAGTTGAGCGCTTTGCCCAAATATCTCCCCGCATGCTCATTGCCTGCGATGGCTATCAGTATGGGGGAAAAATATTTGATCGAACAGAGGCTGTCAGCTCCGTGCTCGCAGAATTGCCCAGCGTTGAGCAAGTTGTATGGGTTCCGCTCATCAGTTCCAAAGATGCAAGGCCTACTGCCACTGCCCCCGTCATCCTTTGGGAAGAAGCTGTAAACAGGGTAGGGGATCTGCATTTTGTCCCCTTGCCTTTCGCACACCCTATTTGGATTTTGTACTCAAGCGGCACCACGGGGGCTCCCAAGGCAATTACGCATAGTCAGGGAGGCACACTGCTTGAACACTACAAGTACATGACCTTTCACAATGATGTAAAACCAGGTGAACGCTACTTTTGGTTTTCAACCACCGGCTGGATGATGTGGAATTTTCTGCACGCAGCCTGGTTGCGCGGTGCTGCTGTGATTTTGTATGATGGCAACCCGGCCTGGCCCTCACTTGATGTACTTTGGAAGCTGGCAGAGACAACTCAAATGACGCATTTTGGCACAAGTGCGCCTTTTTTGACTGCCTGTATGAAGGCTGGTTTACACCCGGGAGATCAATTTGATTTATCTGCGCTGCGTTCCATCAGCTCCACAGGTTCGCCACTACCTCCAGAGGCATTCGCCTGGGTGTACCAGTCCGTCAGGCAGGATGTATGGCTATGCTCCATGAGTGGTGGTACGGATGTCTGCACAGCTTTTGTAGGTGGCAATCCGCTTTGGCCTGTGTACGAGGGAGAGATACAGTGCAGAGCCCTGGGCTGTGCCCTCTACGTCTGGAATGATGAAGGAAAATCCGTGGAGGACGAGATAGGTGAAATGGTAATTACCCAACCTATGCCCTCCATGCCCATTTACTTTTGGAACGATCCCGAGGGCACCCAATATTTCAACAGCTACTTTGATACCTTTCCCGGCGTCTGGCGACATGGCGACTGGATACGATTAAGTCCACGTAAAGGACTAGTCATCTATGGCAGAAGTGATGCAACACTCAACAGACATGGCGTACGGATCGGAACGGCTGAAATTTACAATGCTCTCAATGTAATAGCGGAACTTAAAGACAGCCTGATTATCAATCTGGAGCTCTCCGGTGGCCGTCACTATATGCCCCTATTTGTAGTACTGGCGTCAGGAGAACCATTGAGTGAAGAGCTCAAAACACGCATCAACCAAACGCTTCGTTCAAGCTGCTCACCCCGGCATGTGCCCGATGATATCATTGAAGTCCCCGACATCCCTTATACAATTAGTGGTAAAAAGATGGAAGCTCCCGTCAAAAAGCTTCTGCTCGGGCTTAACAAAGGCAAGGCGGCCAATCTGGGCGCCATGCGCAACCCGGAATCGTTGGCATTCTTTGAAGCCTTAGCGGCCAAAAAGCAGTTTACCTAAAAAAAGTTGGCGGCCCGGGGCCGCCAACTTTTTTTTCTGCCGAAGCAATCATGCTTTAGGAGCATTGGGCATCTCACGCAAAATTTGCCTGGCAGCTTCGAGAATGGAGGCATCCTCTATACTGACAATTCCCCCCTCAGGTCCGGGCTGCCAGTGATTGCCGCTCGTATTACCTTCCCCAAATTTGCTGGCGCCAAAATAGCTCCGTACAGTCTGCTCCGGGATGTTAAGCTGGTCTGCTATTTTCCTTACGCTGCCTGTCGGCAGCTTGTGCTTAATCTCCCGGAGTTCGTTAAAAGTAATATTCATAGCCCGTGATTTTAGTGAAACTTACTTCTACAATTTAAGAAATTTCAACCAAAATTGCAAGCAACAGAGCCTAAAAACGTGATATTATTCTTGAATTCAACCAAATTTCATAATATTTGCGACCCTAAAACCTGGCAGTAATACCGGCAACGGCATTCAGGCCAATAGTAGGATATAAGTACCAGCGCTGCCGGCGATTGTTGGCGATATTATTAATCTGCACAAAAGCACCAATATTCTTTGACAGCGCATAGTCTGCCCCCAGATTGAGGTCGAAAAGCCCGTTGAGATTAGCTGTCTCTCCCTGCAGATTTTTGTAAGGAACCCCGTTTTCAATGAAGAGATCCAGCTGTACTTTACCCTTCTTATCCGGTGTCGTATACCGAACGCCTGAGTTGACAGTAAAGGTTGGCAGGTGCCAGGGTTTTTCTTCGTTGCGCAAAGAATAGACCTGCTGCGAAAGAGAGCCACTGACTTCCAGACCAGCCCCCAGCGGGACGTTGATGCTGCCTTTGACGGAGAAAATACTGGCTGTATCGTAGATCGTCCTGAAAGTAGCGATAGGATCCTCTGTATCGTTCAGTAAAAATAAAGCCAGATTATCAACTTGCTGGTAAAGTACTTCCGCACGGTACATAGCCCCCAGAATACTGCCTTTTACCCCACCATAATACCCGCTCTCTACTGCATTGCGGACATCCAGTCTGGTCAGAATAAAGGGATTGTACTGACTGAGTGTCTGAAGGTTATTCTTATTCAGTGTACCATTGGCACCCACAAAGGCATTCACAACGCCCTCAACCACCACGGCTGAAATTTCCACATCCGGAAACACATACAACTCCTCATCCCCGCTGGCAAGATTGGCGCCAACTTTGAGGTTGAAGCGATCCGTATGATGTGTATAGGTTGGGTTGAGGAAAAAGTTGTTGAGGCTCTGTCTGGCTGTATCTCTGTAGGCAGTAAGATCGCCGGTGAGTCTGACAGAAAGATTATGTACCTTATTGATCCACTTAACCGCCGACAAATTGAAAGCCACTCCATTTTCGCGGGCAGCATACTTGTCGGTCAACCGGTAATAATCAATACCAGCCTCGTAGTTGAGGTCACCTTGATTACGACTGCCATTGAAGAGCTTTAATCCCAGACTCGTGTTGCTAAATCGCTGCAACACTTCCTGCGGTTCAAAACTGTACCTATCCTCTCCAAGTTCCTTATTGATTTGATTGTAGCCGTAATAGTAGACGGAACGACTGTCAAAGCCCGCATTGGCACCGACTGCAAAGCCCTGATCGGCATAGTAGGTTGCCCGCAGACCCGCTGTCGTCTGGCCTGTCCGTTGATTTTCAATTTTTGAGCTATTATTGATACCTAACGAACGCAATGACACCCCAAAATCCAGTGCCTTATCTTTGGTATAGTCATAGGAGACATCCCCGTAATAAGCCAGCGGATAGCCCCCGCCCAGTTTCAGGTAGCCATTGTGATTTTGGACAGTACTATCCTTTCGGGCGTACTTCTCCGCTGTAAGCGTAGGCGGCGGGTAAGCTACATTAATTGGCCTGAGGTTAAAATTGTAATTCTGCGCCTTGATGGAGTCCATGGGAGGCAGCACAGGTGTAGAGGGTATACGCTCATTAGACTCCAAGGTGGGTCTGAATGTACCAATCACCTCCATTGTTTTATCTGAAATCTGCGCATAGATGCCAGATGCACAACAGGATACAGCAACGATCAGCAGCAGCGTAAAGCGAAAAGAATTAGTAAACATAGCAGTATGTCTGTTAAGGAGACGACGAAGATGAGAATGCGATTAGTTTCCGGACCGGATCCGACTGCCAGCGTTCAGCTGTGCGTTGGTCTTATCGAGTCTGGCTCTGGTTTCCGAACGGATATCATCCTTCTCCTCTTCGTAATTTTCCAGAATTGATTCGAAGATTGATTTAGCTGTATACAATTCGCCCTTGGAGAAGAATACATCCCCCAATAAAATGACCGTCTTTGCAACCCAGTAGGGATATTGCGAAGAATCCTTGTTGGCCTCTTTGCAAAGCTGCTCAGCGCGATCGTATTGCTCAAGTTTGTAGTAGCACATAGCCCGAAGATATCGGGCCTCTGCCGTGCGTTCGTCGTCACTTTGCCGGATGGTTTCATCAAAAGCTGTAATCGCTGCATTCAGCTCGTTGCGATCAAAAGCAATTTTCCCCTTATAGAAATTGGCGAGCGAAATATCTGCGGCATTGGCAGATCTATTACCAGTCAACTTATTGGCCATAGCAGTGACCTCTGTAAACTGCTTTGAATCGTAAGCCGCCTGCATGGCTCGACGCTGAGCTTTAAGCTGATCTTCAGCATTGCTTGCCACCTGCTCGAGTTTGGCATAGTATGTATAGGCCCGTCTGTAGTCTTTTTCCTGATCATACAATATTTCAGCGGCGATCAGCAGGCTGCTCTCATACAACGGACTGGGGCCTCTGTCAACCAGATAAGTATAATCGTTGAGCGCCATGGTGAATTGCTTGAGGCTTGAATAGCACTCACCGCGATAGTAGTAGCTCTTCAGCAGGTAACTTCCCGTGGGATATTTGTTGATATAATCAGTAAATCCGTCAATTGCATCCGAATAGTTGAGGTCATTTTTTTTGTTCATGGCCGCATTAAAGATCAAGCTATCGATACTACTCAGTCTGGCCGCTGCATTGGGTCGGGTACGAACAAATTCTGCGTACTTCCCGGAGTCGTTCATTTGATCCAGATAGATTTCACGAATAGCATCCTCAGCACTTTTCTCCTCGTCTGGCGTGGGGTTATACCTGAACACCTCGCGATAAGCTAGTGCAGACTCTTCAAAATAACGACTTTGGAAGTAGCTCTCGCCCAAGAGCAACAGTGCCTGCGGAACCAGTTCCGAACTTCCCTTAAAACGCTCAACCATATCTTTTAATGACTGCCGGTAAACATCTGTCTGTCCCAGTTCCCTATAAGCCTCCGCCTTCAAGTAAGCAGCCCTGTCTGCATATTTGGTCCGGATAGTCGGACTAAGCAGCGCATCGCACACTTTGATCTGGCCACGCCAATCTTTTTGAAGCCCCAGAATCTGAGCCTTGCTAAACATGGCATAATCATAGTTGGGGTAGGTATTCGTGATTACCTGATCATAATACCGCAGCGCCTGCGCATAATCATTGCGGGTGTAGAACGCATCAGCGGTACGCATCAGTGCATCGGCATAAAGCTTATCCCTGATTTCGGGGTTGCGCAATGTGCTTCGATTACGGTTAATCCCGTCCACACACTGCTGAAAAAACTGCGACGCCCTGGTCTGATCCTGTTTGGCCAAATAATTATATGCCATCAGGTATTGCGCCACAAAAACAGAAGATTCTTCCGGTAGCTTGCTCTGCGAAGAGGCAATCGTGAAGTACTGGCTGAGGAAAGCAATACTCTGATCGATCAATTTCTCTTTGTGCGCCACATCTGCCAGCCAGTACAGGATCTGCGCCTGAACAAACTGGCTGCCGGGCAAATCTTTTCCGCGCATAAGCACCATCTTAGCATCTGCCGGTCTGTTGTCTTTTATCAGCTGAAGACCTCTGTACAACAACACCTTTTTGTAGGTATCCTGTAATTGCGGTGGTTTGTTGGGTATGCGTTCCAGCACCTCGATAGCCTTTTCGTAATTGCGATAAGACAAGAAAGCTTCCCCCATAAGAATTTGCGCCTCCGCATAGTACTGACTACTCGGCGAAAGTTGCCGCAAGGCATTGACCGTTTCGTCGGGATCCCGGAGCTCCAGGGACAATTTTCCATATTGGAAAGTTGCCTCTTCACTCAGCGTCGCATCGAATTTCATCCGCATGACATTACCGAAGGCGTAGCGGGCAGAAGGCTTATCACCCTTACGGAGATAGCAATCCGCCAAATAGTAATTGGCCGATTGTGCCAGCGAATTTTTACTGGCGCTAATTTCCCTGAAATTGCGGATAGCCTTATCCACCTGACCACTTTTATACTGCACAAAGCCCAGCTGATAGAATTCCTCTTCTGTCATCTGCCGCGACTGCTCCGCATAATACTCCAGCAGAGGCAATGCCTTGACATAGTCTCCCAGTTCAAAGTACGACTGTCCCAGCAGCTGGTAGTGCTCTTTGGGCGCCTTAGTGCGGCGATTGGCTGTCACGGAAGGTTCCAGATAGCGTATCACCTCATCGAAACGCTTCTGCGTAAAGTAGATCTGCCCCATATAAAGGGGAATATACTTGTCATAGGGCTGCTCATTCTCTATAGACCTGAACTCACTGAGGGCGTTTTCATACTCGCCTTTCTGAAAATAACAGAATGCCAGATAATAAATGGCCGCTGTACGCTCTGCCACCTCAAATTCCTTGGCCTGTAACAAATACCGCCTCGCCTCATCATACTTTTTCAGTTCAAAATTGGCATAGCCCATACGAAAATAGGCGCGCCCTTTCTCATCGCGCGACAAGCCCTGTATGGACAACTGATTGAAGTAGTCAAGCGATTTTTGATAATTTTTCTTATCAAAATAGTAGTTGGCGACTTCCTGCGTAGCCTGACCGGCGATTGGATCCGGCGTATAAGTTCGGATAAAATCCAGAATAAGCTTTTCTGCATCCGGCTGGTCCAGTCTGATAGCCGTTCTGGCTATTCCAAGCTGAGACAGCACTTTCAGCTGCTCTGCTTCTGCAAAGTTGGCCGGCTGCAGCATATCCAGCGTCTGTCGGTAATGAAGTGCTGCTTTTGCATACAAGCCCTCCTGAAAGAACGTCTGAGCCTGCTTGTAGCTCGCATAGGCATCGGTGTAAAGGGTTGTCTGCTGTAATTTGGCTGTAGTTGTTAGCAGACAGGCAAACACTAGTACGAATAATCGCTTGCTCATTGGCAGAGAATTTTCGGAATGAGTTCAGTAATCACCAAAACGAAAAAAGATATGTTTTTTGATATCCGAAGAGACAGTTTTTTTGAAAGCACACATGAATTGCAGTAAAATCAGCCACTGGCTACATTCATGTCACCGGAGCAACTGTCAACCCAACGAATGATCAGCTAGATCTGTCTGTACGGAACCGGGATACAAGCACAATAAATTACCGCCAGTACCTTGTCAATACGCCATAAATACATCTTCTATTCGCTGACAAGCCTCGTTCATCGCCGTCTCATCAATGACCAGCGGCGGTGCAAACCGAATAATGTTACCATGTGTAGGCTTAGCCAGTATGCCTTTATCGGCCATAGCCAGACAGATATTCCAGGCCGTTTTACTTTGGGGGCTATCGTTGATCACGACAGCATTTAACAGGCCTCTCCCGCGGACTGAGGTTATCAGATCGGGTCGCTTGTCTGCAAGTGCCTGCATGCGATTGCGAAACAGCACGCCCATGGCACGTGCATTTTGTACCAGCCGTTCATCGATGAGTACCTGCAATGCTTCTACAGCGATGGCGCTGGCGAGTGGATTACCCCCGAAAGTGCTGCCGTGTTGTCCTGGCCTGATCACTTCCATGATGGGATCATCGGTGAGTACTGCTGACACAGGATACAGCCCCCCGGAGAGCGCCTTTCCAAGGATCAACATATCGGGACGGGTATAAGTAGCCGGCTGTCGTTCGCACAGCCCCTGACAGGTACAATCGCCACACACTCTAAGCAGGCTGCCTGTCCGGCCGATTCCCGTCTGAATCTCGTCGGCAATAAAAAGGATATTGCGCTCGCGGCACATGGCTGCTGCAAAAGGAATAAAATCGTCATCCGGCACAAACACGCCAGCTTCCCCCTGTATAGGCTCCATCAGGAAACCGGCAATCAATTCGGGCTGATCATCGAGTGCCGCCCGCAGAGCCTCTTTATCATTGTAGGGAACAGCCACAAAGCCCGGAGTGTAAGGGCCGAAATGACCTTTGGCATCAGGATCGCTGGAAAAGGAGATAATGGTAGTTGTCCTACCGTGAAAATTCTGGCCGCAGACAACAATTTTCGCCTGACCATTGGGGATACCCTTTTTTTGGTAACCCCATTTGCGGCATATTTTGATAGCTGTCTCCACCGCCTCTGCCCCCGTATTCATCGGCAGCACCTTATCGAAGCCAAATATGCGCGTCACAAAACGCTCATAAGGCCCCAGCTGATCGTTGTAAAAGGCTCGTGAAGTAAGCGCCAGCCGGCCCGACTGCCGGACGAGCGCATCCAGAATACGCGGATGAGAATGCCCTTGATTAACAGCGGAGTAGGCCGATAGGAAGTCAAAATATTGCTTACCTTCGACATCCCACACGTAAATACCTTTGCCCTCAGAAAGTACAACAGGCAGTGGATGATAATTATGTGCACCGTACTGGTTTTCCAGTTCGATATATAATTCGCTCTTATTGGTTGAGGGGGAGTCGACCATCATGATGGTATTGCTGTTTGAGGATAATAAGCGCTAAGATAAGCCATGCCCGGCGATTGCGCAAATGGAATCGGCAGGGCAGCAGCAATGCCATCAGTAGATTTACCGCTCCGAGCACTATTTATCTCCCTGCTGCTGTCTGATTTCCTCGATTTTTCGAAGTATCTCTTCCGATTCATCGATTTTGGCAGCGTAAGCTTTCAGGTCACCGCTGCGCTGGATATGCATCGCCTCTTCCATAATGCGCGCATACGCTTTTTCCAATTCCTTTAAAGGATCTTTTTTGAATAAGCCGAACATAATGCTTGTTTAGTTCAGCAACAATTGCCCCTATAAAAGGTTCTCGCTAAATAATACTTTCAAAAATGTCATCATTGGAAGGAGGCAGTTTACGTTCAAGTGCAACTGAAAGTTGCTGTCGCATCTGCGCAAATCGTGCCTCCACCTGCGCAGTAAACTCCGGATCGATCAGCGCTTTGACATCGGACAAATTG
>JAUMBM010000078.1:0-2786 GCA_032115735.1 Saprospiraceae bacterium | reverse complement strand
TATCTTTGGGGGTTGTTGACTTCACCGCCGGCTTCTCAGGTTTTGCAATCACTTCTTTTTCCGGTTTTTCTTCAGGCACAACCTCCTGCATAACCTCCACGGCTTCCAGTGCGAGTTGCTGACCGTAAACTGTCAACGAAGGATTGTTAGACTTGAACACATAGCCATCGGGCTTGTAGCCATCGGCATTTACCTCGATGCGATACGTATTGTTAAAGCCGATGGCAAAGGAGTATTCCCCTGATCGGAATTCCTTGGTTGTCAGCAGGTTTTCGACACCATCGCTATACTGTTGGTATACAGAGACCACAATATTGGACAACGGCTGACCACTGTTTTTATCGACAACATCCGCCTTGAGGATCACCTCCCGGTTGGCGATACCAAACTCAAAGATATCCGTGTGACGCGTATTCGTTTTGCTGCCAAACACGCGATTGGAAACAAAAAAGCCGGCGCCCCCCCCGGAGTATGTCGTGTAACCAAAGTCATCAGAGCCTGTGTTCACAGGAATACCCAGATTCATAGGCCTTGACCACTCCTTTTCAAAACCTGTCGATTTGAAGATATCATAGCCGCCAAGGCTTGCCCAACCCCGGGACGCAAAATAGAGCGTACCTTCATCGACACTATAAAAAGGTGTGATCTCATTACCCACAGAATTGACATCCCTGCCGAGGTTGACAGGCATGACAAAATCGGACACCTTACTCCCTACAGGCCGCACCGTGTACCAGATATCCGTACCCCCCACACTTCCCTGCATATTGCTTACGAAGAAGAGATACTCTAGGCCATCACGTTGAAATACAAAGGGATGCGTAGCATTTTTCCCCGAAACATTCACAAAATCCGGCAGGCGCTCAGGCGCTGACCAGCCAGCCTCGGTGCGGGAAGTCACAAATATTTCGCAGCGTGTATCCAGCCCCTGCCAGGGCGTATCATCGTTGCAAATGGTAAAATACAGTCGTTCTCCGTCAGGCGAGAGGCTGCTATTGCCGTAATGTCCTTTCTGAATGACAGGAAAAGCGGTAGGGTCATCCCCTTTCCCCCAGCTACGGCCTTCGCGCACACTTTCATACAAGCGCACCCTGCCGCCCATAGCCGAACAAAACTGCAGTCGGTCGCCGCTGATGGCCAGGGGCGCAAACTCGTCTGCATCGGTATTGATATTGACCCCCGGCTGCAGAATCTCCAGGTTGCGCGTATCGCGTGCGGTAAAGCTCATCGCCAGATCAATACCGGCAATCTCTGTCGCGATGATTTCCTGCATGACGGCCTTGTCGGTACCCGTATACGCATCTATAAAGCGCTGAAAAGCGCCTCTTGCCTTTTCATAAGAACCATCCTGCTTAAGTGCCATGGCATACTTGAGGTCGGCGCCGGGAAATTCGGCAAGATTATCCTGCAGGTACTGATAAGCATCAGCCGCTTTGCGATAATCGTTGACGCGATCATAATTTTCGGCCGCCTGCTTGATGAGCTCCAGCTTTGAGCGCTTGGCTGTCCAGGCCTTGCGGTATTCTTCAGCCGCCTCATAGTATTTGCCCTGTTCGATATAGGTGTCGGCGTTTTTCTTGTGTCTGCGCCAGCTCATTTCCTGAGCAGACAGCTGACCGGCAGCGATGATGAGCACTCCCACTAAAAAAAAGCCGCGTAAGATCGTAAGCATAGCGTTGTCGATTTCTACTTTGTATAATCAGTTTGAACGAAGTTATTGACCAAAAGTTGCTCCACAACAGCAGTATAATACTGGTGCTCGAGCTGCTGCACTTTGCGGGCGATATCAGCAGGCTGATCACTATCTTCGAGGGGGCAGGATTTTTGAAAGATAACATCCCCCTCGTCGTAATGTTCGTTGACCCAGTGAATCGTAATGCCCGTTTCCTTCCCGGCCGCTGCCTTTACTGCCGTATGCACATGCATGCCATACATCCCTTTACCGCCATAAGCAGGCAGAAGAGCAGGATGAATATTGACCATCCTGCCGGCGAAGGCTTTTACCAGATACGCAGGCACCAGCCAAAGGAAGCCGGCCAGCACGATAAAGCTGATGTTGCGGTGATGCAGCTCATCGAGCAGGTCTTCACTACCATAAAAGGCAGATCGCTGCAACAGCAAGGTATCTATGTTGCGTTGGCGCGCCATCTCCAGCACGGGGGCATCAGCTTTATTAGAAACGATAAGCGATACTTCGACACGGGGGTGATTGTCGAAGTAGTCAACAAAAACACGAGCATTGCTCCCTGTACCGGAGGCAAATATGGCAAGCCGGTGTTTGTCTGACGAATTATTTTGCACGTTTTTGGTATGATATGCCCGCAAATATACGGAAGTACGTGCTAAGTAGGTTGTTTTTTGCGCATGAGATTCAGCGGCTGTCAGCCCGCCCGCCTCCGCCAGGCATCTTTTTCAATCTCGTAGCAAAAATTGAGTTTGGGCGCTTCGCCGAAGTATTGTATCTCTTCCTCAGCGACCTTGACGGCGCCTAGCCGGCCGATGGCTATCTGCGAACGCAGGTTGCCGGCACCGATATGAAAGCCTACCCGATCAACGTACTTAAAGAGGTAGTCCAGTAGCAGGGCTTTAACCGACAGGTTGAGCCCTGTACCCCAGTACCGGCGTGCGACAAAGGTGTATCCGATCAGGATAGTTCTATTGTCTGCATCATAATCGTACAGCCTTGTACTGCCCGCCAGTTGAGCCGAAGTGCGATCGATAATTTTGAGCGCCCCCTGGCTCAGCAGCGCCCCCTCAAAATAGGTTGTAAAATCGGCCAGCTGCCA
>JAUMBM010000077.1:0-2684 GCA_032115735.1 Saprospiraceae bacterium | reverse complement strand
AGTCGGCACTCTTTGAGCCCCTTCTCGTGCAGCATTTCATTGAACGCGCGCTGCCCCAAAAATTCGTACAGCCTGTTGTGCGCATCATTGTCGCTGACAATAAAAATTTTACGAATCAGATGTGCTATGCTCGGCAGGCCGTCAGCAGCCGAAGTATCGGCTGTAAAGGCCGTCTGCGGGGCATGGCCCGCGCCCCAGCGCACGGGCGTATGCTTATCAAATCCGGCGATGCCGAGGCGGTTGATTTTCTCCAGCGCCGCGAAAGCGGCCGCCATTTTGACGGTGCTGGCCGGGTAAAAATACTGCTGCCGGTCTACCCCCCATCGATACGTACGGAAGGAAGGTACATTGTCCGCATTGCGGTCAATCTGCGTGTACAAAATCTGCAATTTGTAGCGTTCCGGCTGTGCGGCCCAGGGGCCGAGCGCCTCCCCGCCGCTGTTGGCTGCAATGATTTGCGCCAGCAAATCCCCGCCATCCTGCTGTGCCTGCAGCTGCAGGCACAGCAGCAAGCCAAGCGCAAAGAGGCTTTTTACAAAAAGCTTATTCACTGATTGACGAGCCATTATAGCTGTTATTTATTGCGATAAAGATAGCGAAAAAGCATCAGTGTACCCCCGTCCAAAGTTATAGTTGCTTCTCTCGCGAAAAGCCTGTAACTTTGGCGCTATAATATTTGCTTCGTGAAAAAATGGAAATCAAGGCTTACCCTCTATCTGCTGCTGCCGGCCATCCTGCTGGCCAGTACGGGTATGTCCCTGCATTCCATCTACTGCCTGTGTAAAGGAGAGCGCTTTGTAAGCCTCATCAGTCCGCCGGAGGGCTGTGCCAGTGAGCATGCT
This sequence comes from Saprospiraceae bacterium, assembly GCA_032115735.1. Taxonomy (GTDB): domain Bacteria; phylum Bacteroidota; class Bacteroidia; order Chitinophagales; family Saprospiraceae; genus JAUMBM01. The sequence continues at coordinate 1,842 of JAUMBM010000077.1, read as the reverse complement.
GATGCAGGGCTTTCTGTGGCCAAAAAGGCCTGCTGCCGCGTCGGCGCAGGCTTTACGCCCGACAAGCCCCGCAAGCCGGATGGCTTTCACAAACAATGCTGCACCCAGCAGCAGCATGTTTTCTTAAAGATCCCCACGCAGTCCTTCACGGAGTCGGCTGTGTTTGGCCTGCTGTCGCCTGCGCCGCCGCCGCCGCATTGGGCCTGTGTGCAACTGCCGCTGGCTATGCCCCAAGCTGCCTGCGTGCAGGTTTTTTACCCGCCGCCGCCCACCCTGCCGGGGGGCAGCGCTTGGCTGCCTTTCGCGCAGTCTTTTCTGTGTTAAAAATGTAGGACGCCTCAAGGCGCCAGAGCAGTCGCCGACTGTCTGGCGGTCAGCTTTATCAGGCCTATGGCCTGTATTGCTCCCTCATTCTTAACATCAAGCTACGTTCTCCATGAACACTATTTTATACCTGCAGGCATCAGCCCGGCTCCGCCGGCTGCTGAAGGGCTGCCTTCCTGTATTTATTTTTCTTCCTTTTACCTTCCTGCCACTGACGGCTCAGCAAGTGCTGACCGGCAAAATCACGGGCGCTGACGGCGGCTCGTTGCCGGGCGCCACTGTGCAGTGGCTGGGCGGCGGTGGTGTTGTTGCCGACCTGGACGGCCTTTTCTCCCTGCCACGCACGAGCGCTGATCAGCAACTGGTGGCCAGCTTTGTCGGTTATCTGTCGGATACCATAGCGGTAGCACCCGCACAGCAGTATCTGGCCATCACCCTCCGGGAGGCGGCCAGCCTGGCAACCGTGGAGGTGAGCGCACGAAGACGCGACAGCTACACTTCTCTTATCGAAACCCGCCATGTTGAGCACGTGAGCAGCAAGGAGTTGCTGAAAGCTCCCTGCTGCAGCCTGGGCGAAAGCTTTGAGTCCAACGCCAGCGTCGATGCTACCTACAGCGATCCGCTCACGGGCGTCCGCGAGATACAAATGCTGGGGCTGCGCGGGGTATATACCCAGTTGCTTATGGAAAAAAGGCCTACCATGACGGGCCTCGCCACGCCTTACGGCATGGATCTCATCCCGGGCCCTTGGGTCGAAAGCATACAGATTAGCAAAGGAGCTGCCTCTGTGCAGCCCGGCGCGGGCAGCCTTACCGGCCAAATCAATACTGAACTCATCAAACCCATGAGCGGTAAGTCTTTCTACCTCAATCTTTTTGGCTCTACCATGGGCCGGGCCGAAGCCAATGCCTACCTCAACCACAAGATCAATGAGCGATGGAGTACCGGCCTGCTCCTGCACAGCAGCCTGCAGGACAATGCGCACGATGGCGATCGAGATGGTTTTCAGGACATGCCCAACCGCGAAACAATGGTCGGACTCTACCGGCTGATGTATGTAGGTGAAAAAATTGAGTCTCAGTTTAATGTGCTCGCTGCCGGCGACCGCCGCGAGGCGGGCCAGCATCACATCCACGATCACGGACAAGTGGTCTTCGACGAGTTGTACCGCATCAATCAGGCAACTCAGAATGTAGAGGTGTTTGGCAAATTTGCCTACAAGGGGTTCCGGCAACCCTATCAGTCTATGGGACTTATCGTCAGTTCCGCTTTTCGCGGGCTGGACAACAACTATGGCCGCAGTATCCACCAGGGGCATCAGCAGACCTACTATGCCAACCTGATGTATGCGACTTTGCTGGGTAACAGCAACCACCAGTTTACGACGGGTGCCAGCTTCCAGTACGACCATATTCACGAATCACTGAATATGCTGAATGCCGACAGACTCGAGCGGACAGCCGGGCTGCAGGGCGAGTATACCTATTCCTACCAGCGCAGTCAGCACGGAAAGCGCTC
>JAUMBM010000076.1:0-5564 GCA_032115735.1 Saprospiraceae bacterium | reverse complement strand
TACTATTTTGGACTGAAGGGAGGGCTGACCGTCAGCGACCAGCAGTGGAGTAATTTTGACAGAGATCCGCTGTTGGCACCTCACGTAGCTGGCTACATAGAGACATTGCCCGAAGAGGGAAAATTTTCACTCTATGCACAGCTGGGCTACCATGTGAAAGGCAGCTCCTTGCTGCCGAGAACCTTTTTTAACCCCAACTTCAATCAATTTTTTCGCTCAACCAGCCAGAGTTTTAAGTTTTATAATTTGAGCCTCGTGCTGGCGGCCAAACAGCGGGTCAGTCAGCGCGGCCGCTACAGCTTGTACTACCTCTTTGGGCCTCGATTGGATTACACGCTGGATACCAACCTGGATCTTTATTCCAAGTTTAATGAACAGAATCCTCAGTATGCTATCTATCCTTTTGATGATAAGCAATTTATCAGAGATATTAACTACGGGTTCACAGCAGGGGGCGGGCTTGAGTTTCCGTTCAGCGAGATGATCGGCATGATGCTGGAGTTTACGGTCAATCCCGATTTTTCTATCCAGTATCAACAACCACCTATACCAAACGTTTTAGACACGTATACCAACCAGACAATCACTATTCCAGAGCGACGTATACGCAACCTGACTTTCGAGGTTACTGTAGGCTTCCGCTTTTTGCGAAAAATCGAATACATCGACTAATCAATCCGATGACGCTCAGCTGCAAAAATCTTATCAAGATTTATGGTCGAAGGCAAGTAGTCCGCGAAGTCTCCATAGAAGTAAATCAGGGAGAAATCGTTGGACTCCTGGGTCCCAATGGTGCCGGAAAGACCACAAGTTTCTATATGACCGTAGGATTTATTCGGCCCGACCAGGGTCGTGTTTATCTCAATGAGGAAGATATCACCGACCTGCCCATGTACAAGCGCGCGCAGCGGGGAATAGGCTACCTTCCGCAGGAGGCCTCCGTGTTTCGCAAACTATCGGTAGAGGATAATATACTCGCTGTGCTCGAGATGACTGATCTTAGCAGAGAAGAGCAGAGAGAACGGGCAGAATCGCTGATTAGTGAATTTCACCTGGAAAAGGTGCGTAAGAGTTTTGGTGATACGTTATCGGGGGGCGAAAGGCGTCGTACAGAGATCGCGCGTGCATTGGCTACCTCTCCCAGCTTTATCCTGCTCGATGAGCCCTTTGCGGGCATCGACCCGATTGCGGTAGAGGATATTCAGTACATCGTGGCCAAACTCAAAACAAAGAATATAGGCATTCTAATTACGGATCACAACGTACAGGAAACGTTGTCAATCACAGATCGTGCTTACCTGATGTTTGAAGGCAGCATCCTGAAGGCAGGCACGGCAGAAGAACTTGCAGCAGATGAGATGGTCCGCAAGGTATATCTTGGACAGCATTTTGAGTTGCGTCGCAAGATTATCCGCGTAGAAGCATAGCTATTATGATGAAAAAATTTACCTCCGCCTTGTTGAGCGGGGCGCTGCGCCTGATAGTTGTGAGTCCGCTCTTGATGTCGCAGCTTGCTTGTACGGATCAAAAAGTAGAGCTGCGGCTCACCTCGTATGAGCTCAACAGAATTGATACGTTGTACGCCCGGCAGGCAGAAGCGCTGCGGGATGAAGCCGACAGCCTGTGCAATGCTGCGTACCCAAAACTTGTACAGACGGCAGTCGACAGTATCATTTCTGAGCGAATCGCTACGGAAGAGCGCTTGAGAAGAAGAATACCTATCAGACAATGAGCAATGCATACCTGAAATACCGCTGGATGTACATCCCTTTGGCATTGCTCACTTGGCAGTGCAGTGATGATGCACGCGGCAGGGTAGATGTAGAGGCAGCGATAGCCGCACAGGTGGAAACGCGTATCCGCGAATTTAAGCAGGTTCAGTGGGACAATTGCCGTAAACGCGCACAGGATGAAGCCCTGCTGATCGCAGATTCCATCATGCTTGAACGGGCAATGCTGCAGCGCGATACAAGCTATCGGCCCGCACGGCCTGTGCGACCGGAGGACCCCGAGCCTATTATTTTTCCCGCAGACAGCCTGCGCCTCCAACGACTATTCGACACCCTGCGCTGATGCCAGTATGCCTTGATGCGTTAAAATATGTTAAATTTGAAAAAAAAATACAATAACACTTGGCTAATAATTCTCCTTGTTATTATCTTTGACTCAATTAGTTTTTCAACATAGCGTTTTCAGGTAATTTTTAACTAAATTCTTTCTATCGGACATAATTTCTACATGTAAACATTTAGCTACGAATTTTTTTAACTCCCGCAAGGGTGCTAAATCGTTTGGTCATGGAAATTATGCCTTTGAATGATCAGCAGCTGATCGCAAACTACCTGAACGGTGATGAAAGAGCTTTCGAAGAATTGCTCAATCGTCATCAGCAAAAAATCTACACCTCCATTTATCTTTTTGTAAAGGATCAGTCACTGGCCGAAGATATTTTGCAGGAGGTCTTTATTAAAGTCATAGATACGTTGCGCAAAGGCAAGTACAACCATGAAGGAAAATTCCTGCAGTGGGCTATGCGTATCGCGTACAATATGTGCGTGGATTATTTCCGTCGCAATAAACGGCGACCGCTGGTGTCAGGTACAGACAGTTTCGACATTTTCGACGTACTCCAGTCTCCCGATCTAAATATAGAGCAGCACATCATCCGGAGCCAGACGCACGATAAGATTCGGCAACTGGTAGATATGCTGCCTCCCGAGCAGCGCGAAGTGGTAATCTTACGGCACTACGCGGATATGAGCTTCAAAGAAATTGCCAAGTTTACGCAGGTTAGTATCAATACTGCGCTGGGTCGGATGCGGTATGCCCTCATCAATATCAGGAAAATGGTTGATGAAAAAGAGGTAGTACTTCAGTAAGCTTCCGGGTATTATAGTCTGAAAGAATTATGTTAAAAGCCTTTGGCGCGTCAGTCGCCAAAGGCTTTTTCGTCAAAACAGCAGTGAGCGGCGCGGGCCACTCGTCGCTGTTGGGGGGCGTACTGCATAGGTGCAACAGCTATTAAGTACCTGTATAGCAATAGCAAATGCGAAAGAGTATAATTGCTGTGCAAAATATGTGCTGTTTTTCAGTCTTTTGCGAAAAAATATGATGTAAAAAAAATCGAAAAGCTTGTTCGTGTCATTATTTGACTTACCTTTGCACCTGCTTTCGGCTTGGGGAGTCAATACAGTGTGTGATGCTGTCACTGTAACCTTTGAAGAAAGCAGTGTTTATTAAAGCAAATAAAAGTACGCAATCGTGAATACGCTGAGTTATAAGACCATATCGGCCAATAAGCAGACGGTTGAGCACAAGTGGTATGTCATTGACGCCGAAGGCGAAGTGGTAGGACGCATTTGCTCCCGTATTGCTCACGTGCTACGCGGCAAGCACAAGCCTTCGTATACGCCGCATGCAGATGCAGGTGACTATGTTATCGTTATCAACGCTGACAAGATTCGTTTTACGGGTCAGAAGTGGAGCCAGAAAGAGTACATCACTTTCTCTGGTTATCCGGGTGGTCAGAAGCGGATAGTTGCTAAAAATCTTCAGGCGAAGAAGCACTATGCCATCGTAGAGAATGGTGTTCGTGGTATGTTGCCGAAGAATAAGCTGGGTCGTGCCATGTTTAAAAAGCTGTTTGTCTATGCAGGTGCAGAGCATCCGCATCATGCACAAAAGCCTGAACCGTTTACTTTTTAAGAACCTTCAATTCGCATCTTTGAAATATGGAAATGATTAATGCCATAGGAAGGAGAAAGGCTTCAGTAGCGCGCGTATACCTCAAGCAGGGCAGCGGCCATATCATGGTCAACGGGCGTGACTATAAGGAGTATTTTCCTCAGATTCATATACAAGGCAAGATAAACGAGCCTTTTCTCGCTATCGATGTCGACGGTAAGATTTATGACCTTCACGTAAATGTTGAGGGTGGCGGTTACAAGGGGCAGGCAGAAGCTATTCGCATGGCTATCTCCCGGGCGCTTGTGAAGCTGAATGAGGACTTCCGCAAGCCATTAAAGCAGGAGAAGTTGCTGACGCGCGACGCCAGAATTGTCGAGCGCAAGAAGTACGGCAAGCCCAAGGCGCGCAAGAGCTTCCAGTTCAGTAAGCGCTAATTTTTTATCAACTGTCGGCCGCCTGTGCGGCTCCTTGATTTATCAATTCGCAATTTCGCAAAAATGGATAAGCTCACATATAAGGACTTATTGGACGCGGGGGTTCATTTCGGCCACCTGCGTAGGAAGTGGAATCCCAAAATGGCTCCCTACATCTTCACGGAGCGTAAGGGTATTCACCTGATCGATCTCAATCGCACGATCGAGGGACTCGAGCGCGCTGCCAGTGCTATGCGTCAAATGGCTAAAGCAGGCAAAAAAATCATGTTTGTTGCTACCAAAAAGCAGGCTCGTGAAATCGTAGCCGAAGCTGCCCGCAGCGTTGGTATGCCTTACGTTACAGATCGCTGGCTGGGAGGTATGATGACCAACTTCTCTACCATCCGCAGATCTGTTCGCAAAATGCAGAGCATCGAGCGCATGCTGAATGACGGTACGCTCTCAAGTGTAACCAAGAAGGAGAAACTCAGCCTGCAGCGCGAGCATATCAAAATGGATAAGGTCCTGGGAGGTATTGCCAACCTCAATCGTCTGCCCTCGGCAGTCTTTGTGGTTGATATTCACCATGAGCACCTCGCAATAGCAGAGGCTCATCGTCTGGGTATCCGTACCTTTGGTATGGTTGATACCAACTCAGATCCTAATCAGGTAGACTTTGCTATCCCTTCCAACGATGATGCTTCTAAGTCGATCGCTATCATCACAAATTACCTGACAGCGGCTATCCGCGAAGGTTTGGAAGAGCGCAAGCAGTTAAAAGGAGATAAGGAGACGGCTAATGGTTAATGGTTGATACCGCCTATGGTGGTATTTTTCCTCGCAAATCATCGTGTAAATGGTGATGAGTGTCTACCGTGCTTTTTCCCAACAAATAAAATAGTAACCAATGAGCATTTCTGCTGCTGATGTTAAACAACTGCGTGAAATGACCGGCGCAGGCATGATGGATTGTAAAAAAGCACTGGAGGAAGCTGCCGGTGATTTTGAGATGGCCATCGAAATTCTGCGCAAGCAGGGTCAGAAATTGTCTGTTAAGCGTGCTGACCGCGATGCTAAAGAGGGTGTTGTAATCGCACTTACTTCCGACGATCACAAGCGGGGCATTATTATCCGCCTGAGCTGCGAAACAGACTTCGTTGCAAAGGGTGAAAGTTTTATTAATCTTGCACAGTCAATTGCCAACGTAGCACTGGCTAAGTTTCCAAACTCACTGGAGGAGCTTCTGCAACAGTCTTTCGACGGACAGTTGACTATCGCTGAGAAGATTCTGGAGCAACTGGGTGTTATTGGCGAAAAAGTGGAGGTTGCCAGCTATGCTAAGCTGGAGGCACCGCTGGTGGCTCCGTATATCCACATGGGCTACCGCGCGGGTGTACTGATTGGCCTTAGTGTCGATAATCCGGAATATCATGCTGCCGGCCGCGATGTTGCTATGCAGGTAGC
>JAUMBM010000075.1:0-3910 GCA_032115735.1 Saprospiraceae bacterium | reverse complement strand
CTGTTTATTTTACTGTATACTTTTCTGGCCATAGGATTGCTGGTGTACCGCCACCGACATATCCCCCAACCGGAAAAGGAAGAGGCTATCAGCAGCCGCGAGTTCTGGATGTTTATCGGAAGTCTGGTCTTCCTGTTCTCTTCGGTGCTCATCACAGCAGCTACTTCTCTGCCCGTGTACAACAAAATCAGGGCCTTTGTTGACCCGGCCTTCGTCGGGCAGGTGATTACAGATCCCGTGCCGTACTACAATAAGCAGCAGCTTTGGGTGGGCGTACTCATAGGCCTGCTCTCGGGTATAGCACAGTATCTGCGCTACCGCGAAATGAATTTCGAAGGGCGCCAACGCGCCTTGCTGATTCGCACCGCCGCTGCTGTCACCCTGTCGGCTGCCCTGACTTTCCTGACGCTCACCTGGATCAATGCGGTTGCCTGGCAGTATAAGCTGCTCCTTTTCACGGGCTGGTTTACCATCATCACCAATGCCGACTACCTGCTGACCTTCCTTCGGGGCAATCTGAAGGCTTCGGGCTCCGTACTGGCTCACCTGGGCTTCGGCATCATGGTCATAGGCGTACTCGCCAGCGGCCTCAACAAGGAGATTATTTCCCAAAATCCCTTCCTCATGGAAGGCCTCACGTCCGATGAAGAGTCTAAGCGCAATACCGTATTGCTTATCAAGGACTCTCCTATGGCGCTCGGCCCGTACGAGGTCACCTTTGCCAGCGATACCATCGACGGCCTCACGCGCACATTTACCGTGGATTATAAGCTGCGCGATGAGAAGGGCAACACCAAGGAATCTTTCTCATTGACCCCCAATGTATTGTATGAAAAGGACTTCACAAAAATAGCTGCCTCTAACCCCAGTACCAAGCACTACTGGGATCGTGACGTTTTCACGCACGTTGCCGCACTTCCGGAAGAGGAGATCGATGTGCGTATTAAGCAAAGTAAAGAGGACAGCCTCAACTACCGCACCATCGAGCTTGCGGCAGGTGAAGCCTTCAGTTTCGTGGATACGGTCAGACTGAAATCTGCCGACAGTTTTCTGCTGCGCACTTATAAAATCGAGGCGCTGGGTGTCAATCGGGCACCGGAGCATCCTGAGTACAGCCCTGAAGAGGGCGATCTGGCGCTGGGTTTCCGGTTCCGCATTAAGTCTTCCGATGATCCTGAAGTGCGCGAGGCCGAGCCTGTGCTTGTCTTACGCGATGACCTGCTCTTCAGCTTCCCTGTGCAACTCAATGAGTTCAATATGCGGATCAAGCTGGACCAGGCCATACTCGACGAGTATCTGGTTGCAGAGGACAAGCTGGACTACCAGCGTGTTGAGCTAAAAGCGGGTGAGCAAACTTCTGTAGGTGGCCTGCAAATACGCTTTGGCGGCTATGACAAAGAGCCCGACCACCCTTACTACCGCCGGGAAGAGAAAGATATTGCAGTAGCGGCTATGCTGGAGGTAAAAACTGCCGGCACCGACAGTAGCTGGCTGGCTCAGCCTGTCTTCTTTATCCGCGATTCCAAACCCATGAATATCAAAGATGAGGTACAGGCGCTGGGCTTGCATATACGCTTCGCCTCTTTGGATCCCGCGACGGGTAAGGCAAGTTTTTTCATCGCGCGACATAAGACGGACAAGAAACCCAAGGCCATCTTTGCCTTGGCTACCGATGCCTACCGCTCAGACTGGATTGCCCTGCAGGCCATCTCTTTTCCCGGGATTAACCTGTTTTGGCTGGGTTCCAGCCTCATGATGATTGGTCTGACGCTGAGTATGTTCTATCGAATCCGACTGCAGCGCTCATGAGTATTGTCTTGCTCGGCGCCGGTAATGTAGGCTGGCATCTGGGACACCGCCTGGCTCAGCAAGGACTGGGTGTTGTACAGGTTTACAGCCGCCAGCAGGCTAAAGCCGTCGAACTGGCAGATTCTCTGGCTTGTCAGGGAATCTGCCGGCTTTCCGAGCTGTATACCGGCGCTGATTTGTATGTGCTGGCAGTTCCTGACGCTGCCATTGCCCCGCTCAGCGAAGAACTAAGCCAATGGTTGCCTCCTTCTGCGCGCATACTTCACTGTTCCGGAGCGACCCCGCTAGGTGCCATCAGCGAATATTTTACAATGCGGGGCGTTCTCTACCCCCTACAGTCTTTCTCCCGATACCGGGAAGTGGACTTTTCTTTGGTTCCGCTTTGTATTTGGGCAAATACCCTTGAATTTCAGTCTTATTTATTATCGCTGGCGCAACAACTTAGCAGTAAGCACAGGTTGCTGGAAGATGATCAGCGGCTTCAGCTGCATCTTGCGGCTGTATGGGTCAACAATTTTAGCAATGCGCTTTATGGTATTGCCGAAAAACTGCTGGCCGAAAATAATATCCCCTTTGACTGGCTGATGCCCCTCATTTCTGAAACAGCTGCCAAAGTACAGGTTCTCAGCCCTGCACAGGCACAGACAGGACCTGCTGTCCGGGGCGATCAACCGACAATTGATCGACACCTTTCCCTTCTCCGCCAGCATCCGCAGTGGGCTGTACTTTACCAGTTGCTGAGCGATGAAATCGCTGGTAACAAGTAGTTTTAGGATTTTTCTGCAAAAAAAAGGAGCAGGCACATTCCTGTGCCTACCCTCTCACAAAAACCCGAATCTACTATTTTTTTATTTGTTTACATTTAGGTACGCGTCTCAATAGAAATTTCAGATAGTGCGACTGAAGTTTTCCGCGCCGCCTTATACTGGCGACGCGGAATTCATCACAAACAACTTCTGTTACTCCACAATTATCATACTGCTGCTCGCTGTGTACTCGCCACAGCGCAAGGTATACGTTACTACACCCGTCATGCCCAGTTCACGCGCCCGCACGCGGTACTCGTGGTAACCCGCCGGCAGTGTCGCCTGCATCACCTGCAAGGTACGGCCAAGGCCGTCCTGCAGGTTTAGCGTGGCTGGCCCCCCATGGGCCAGGTAGAAACGAATCACCGTTTCTTCCACAAAGGGGTTGGGGTAGTTTTGGTACAAAGTATTGGTCGTTGGTATTGTTTCAGGCTGCGTAAACGCTATGCCCACTTCCTTCAGTTCTCCGCTGCGGCCATAGGCCTCAGCCATCGTGTAGCGGCTGCTGATGCTCAGCACCTCCCGCAGGCGTACGCTCGCCTTGGCACGGATCACCAGCTCGTACAGTACATCTTCATCGCTCACACTGCCGTCAGCCTGACCTGTCGGCCAGTTCCAGCTGCTCGTCAGGCTGCCTTCGCTTTGGTAGCGCTGGCCCAGATGCGCCTCACCTACTGCGGCAGGTAGCACCTGCTCAATGGTCGCGGCTGTCGGGTTCAGTTGCAGTGTGTACTGATAGCCCTGTACTTTCGAAAGCTCCCGTGCACGCACGGCTACCCGCGTCAGCTCTCCTGCCTTCAGCAGCACATCCTCCACTTCCAGCTCGAAGCGGCCGTGCAGACTGCGCTCCTCTGTTGCCAGCAAGTTGGCCTGCGCACTGCCGTTGACATCACCCACTTTCACTGCGATGAAATCCGCTCCCAATACCTCCGCACTCAGGTTGTTGTAGTTCAGCACTTCCGGGAAGGCTGCAAACCACGGGTTGGTTGGCACAGGGAACACATAGCCTGCAGGAATAAACCGCCAGCTCGTGTTGTTCGCAAAGTCCGTATCGATATTCAGAATCAGCCTGCGTAGCTGTATCAGGTCGAGCGTCGTGATCGTCGATGAACGGTTCACATCCGCCGCAATCAGCTTGTAAGGGCTGCCCAGCGGCTGTATGTTCAGGATGTGGCGGCTGATCAGCACCAGGTCAAAGGTCGTCACCCCGTTGAGCGGGTTGACATCCAGATTTGGTGTCAGGGTGTAGTCACCGCCTGCCTGCAGACCTTCAAAGCTGAACGTGCCATTCGCAG
>JAUMBM010000074.1:0-2465 GCA_032115735.1 Saprospiraceae bacterium | reverse complement strand
GCCTGCAGAAAGGAGACTGAGAGCAGGAGGCTGGTCAATAGCAGCCATGGTAAGCGTGATTTCATACGATTTTTTTTATCGATAATGTCAATTACTCCTCATCGTATGAATAACAAGCCCCTACAACTTTAGTTTGGTCTACACACGTTAACAAACCTTTAAAAGCGTTCGCTGTGGGCGACCCTGATAATCCTGAGACAGCCGCTGCCTGCCTCAAAAGAAAAACCCCAGCTGCACCCCGCCCCAGGGAATTCCGCCGCCATTACCCAAGATAGGCGAAAACTTCAGTCCCCAAAAAAAGCCATCGGGATAAGTGCGTAAATAAGTCACTGCCGGCACTAAATACACGTAGAGTCCCTTGTCATCCGGCTGGTTGCCAGACAGGCTGATAAAATCGAGGCGGCTAAAAGTCACTCCCAGGCCGTACTTCCATACGGTTTTTTCATTCCTTCGCTTCAGATAGTTGATACTCACAGGTACAACCAGCGTAGGATTTTGTCCATAGAGGAGACCGAGGCCAAACTCAGTACTCAGGCCCGAAGCCGTTGATGGCAGGAGCGTAAAGTTGACTGACTGGTGGCCTGCACTGCCGCCAAGCTCCATAGAAAGTGCGTAGCGAGGGCTGCTTACCTGCGCTGCTAACGAACCGGTACCCAAAAGTACCACTAATACAATCCACTTGTTTTTCATACATTCTGCGATTAATATGTAGCTCTACCTCCTCCTGTTACTTTCATCCTCAATAGTTTATAAAGATAATTACTTTTTTGAAAATGCTGAAGTACAAGGCGCGTTTATTTTCGTGTGCACATAACCGGAATTTTCTGCACGGGCCACAAACCCGGGGCTTCGCTCTTTTTTTAGCTGCACAGCACCCGCTATGATCCTTCAAAAAAGCACCATCCCCGTTTTTTGCCGGAGGCAAAACCCAGCCCCAAAAACCACACGGACTGACTAAACCTCCAGCGCCTGCGCCAGGTCCTCCCACAAATCTTCCACATGCTCCAGGCCGACAGACAGCCGCACCAGTCCGTCCGTAATTCCCACCTGTTGCCGCTCCTCAGGTTTCAGCCGGGCATGCGTGGTTGAGGCAGGGTGTGTAGCGATGCTGCGCGTATCGCCCAAGTTGGCAGTCAGGGAAAAAAGCTGCAGCCTGTCCAGCAGCCGTCGGCCGGCCGCCAGGCCGCCTTTCAGCTCAAAGCTTAGCATGCCGCCGCCGGCCGCCATCTGGCGCCGGGCGACTTCCGCCTGCGGGTGGCTGGGCAAAAAAGGATAGCGCACGGCGGCCACCGCCGCATGCGCCTCAAGCCGCTGCGCAATTTCCAGCGCCTGCCGGCTGTGCTGCTGCATACGCAGCGACAGCGTCTCCAGCGACTTGGAGATTACCCAGGCATTGAACGGACTCATGGCCGGCCCCGAATGCCGCGCAAAGGCTTCAATACGGTCAATGACTTCCTGCCGCCCCACGATCATACCTCCCAGGGTGCGCCCCTGTCCGTCCATATATTTGGTCGTCGAATGTATCGACACATCCGCCCCCAGCCGCAGTGGCTGCTGCAATACAGGCGTTGCAAAACAATTGTCGACGACCAGCAGTACGCCCCGCGCCCGGCATATTTCGGCCAGTCGGGCAATATCAATCACTTCCAGCGCAGGGTTAGAGGGCGTCTCCAGATAGAGCAGGCGCGTATTGGGCTGTATCGCCCGGGCATAGCCCTCATAATCTGTGGCATCGACGTAGGTAGTATGAATCCCCCAGGCAGGAAAAATTTCCATAAACAGGCGGTGGGTAGAGCCGAAGACGGCACGGGAAGACAGCAGGTGGTCGCCCTGCCGCAGCAGTGAGGCAAAGGTGGTAAAAATAGCTGCCATGCCGGTGGCCGTTGCCCAGCCCGCCTCAGCGCCCTCCAGGGCCACCACTTTGTCTATCAGTTCCTGCACATTCGGATTCGAGTAGCGCGAATAGATGTTGCCGTCACGCTCATCGGCGAAAGTTGCCCGCATCTCTTCAGCATCATCAAAAACGAAGCTGCTGGTCAGGTAGAGGGGCACGGCATGCTCCTGCTGCTGGCTGCGCGCCGTCTGCAGCCGGATAGCTACCGTCTCCGGCCGCCAGTGGTTGGGAATTTGCTTTTTCATGCGACAGCCGTGACTTCAAAGGTGACAGGAATGGCAGGATCCAGTGAGGCGGATACCGAGCAATACTTTTCAAGGCTCATAGCCACTACTTTTTCGACCGTTTCGAGCGGATCCTCGGGATCAATTTCCACCCGCAGGTGTATGGATACGAAGGGCGCGGGCGTTGCCTCCTTGCGCTGCCCTTCGATCTCGATCTCGTACTTGCGCAACACTATGCGCTTTTTTTTCAAAATCAGCAGCACGTCAATGCTGGCGCAGGCCGCTACGCTGGCCGCCAGCACCTCCATAGGCCGCAGGCCCAGCCCCTGCCCGCCTATTGACGGGTT
>JAUMBM010000073.1:0-9176 GCA_032115735.1 Saprospiraceae bacterium | reverse complement strand
ACAACTGCCCCATTCGGTCGAAAAGATTATCTTCTAAACCCTTACGCCCTGATAAAGCACTAAGGTTATGTGACATATAAACACAATTTATATTACCGCCCTGTATGAAATATTATTTGCCCTTAAATATAAGGGTTGCTTACAACAATGGTAAAAACAAAAATCATCTTACTATCATTTGGTTTTTTGCAAAATTATCCCGATAAGGAGCATAGTACATTTCTGTTTAAGCCTGTTGCCTGAATTTTTATGCTTGACAATACGATCAATAATACTGTACCTTTAGTGCGACGTTTACGATTTCCCACTTATGTGTAAACTGACTTTCAGAGCGTATTATTTATACACGTTGCTACTGCTTGTGTTTGGTAGCTTCTCGGTGATTGTCAGTGCCTGCCACACAGGTAGTGACGTTGTCAGTTTTATCAGCAGCACTAAACAGAAGGTTGATCTGACCGCCTGGGAGATTCCCAACCACGCCACTACACCGGCAGAACTTTTTGAGCGTTCAGAGCTGTCAGACGTTCACGGCGGGCATCGTGAGGCTGTAACTGTTTTTCGATTTAAGCCTGACTGGTGTAACTTATCATTCGCAGCTTTTCCTTTTTTCCTGCCCGTTACACAGCAGCTATTTCTTCGCTTTCGCAATTTACGGCATTAGGTCGTTGATTTGACAAGCAACTCTCGTGCAGTTGCATTTTCGCTTGCTACCAGCCGTATGGCAAGTCCGTGTGGGTCACTCGCAGTTTTTTCAGTGCATCAAGGTTTGTTATTAATTTTTGGCTTTCAGCCACGCCCGTGAGCTGAACTTGCCGCAAAGAATCTGTTGATTTTCCTCAGCAGTATTGACGCTCCTTGTCCCTCCTGAAAAAACCTTACATCAACTGTCAATCAACAAATAAGTATGTCAAAAATAGTAAAACCAAGCCTGCCCGCTTCGGTGGCTGGTCAGTCATTCAGTGCATTGCTGCCCGATATGCGTTCGGGTTTCATCATATTCCTGCTGGCATTACCCCTGAGTCTGGGTATAGCCAAAGCCTCAGATTTCCCCCCTATGATGGGTCTGCTCACAGCCATTATAGGCGGTCTCGTCGTGAGTCCCCTGATGGGTGCCCCCTTGACCATCAAAGGCCCGGCGGCGGGTCTGATTGTGATAGTGGCGGGAGCTGTTGCCGATTTTGGTGGTGGTGAGACCGGCTGGAGGCTGGCACTGGGTGCCATGGTCGTGGCAGGGCTGTTGCAGATTGCCATGGGAGTACTCAAGATGGGCAAGCTGGCAGATATTTTTCCTTTATCGGCAATACACGGGATGCTGGCTGCCATTGGACTGACAATTATTGCCCGACAAATACCCGTATTATTGGATATCAATCCGGCTGATTACAAAGGGTTGGGTACATTTACACTTTTCGGAAAAATTCCCTGGTTTATTGCACATCTGGACTGGAAAGCCAGTCTTATCGGTGTTGTCAGCCTCATTATTATGCTGGGCTGGCCTAAGATCAGCCACCCGGTACTCAAAAAAATTCCCTCTCCTTTAGTTGTACTTTTGCTGGCTATTCCGGCAGAACTCGCCATGGACTTCAAACACACGGAACCTTCTTATGCATTGGTACATATTGGAAGCCTGATTGACAACCTGCACATACAGGTTGACTTCAGCAGTGTCTTTCAGACCGGTATCTTCCTCAAATATGTGTTGATGTTCACGATTGTGGGCAGTCTGGAGTCGCTGTTGACGGTCAAGGCAACCGACCTTATAGACCCTCAGCGGCGCAAATCCGACTCTAACAAAGATCTCATAGCCATTGGCATAGGCAACTCACTCGCTGCTGTGCTGGGGGGGCTGCCCATGATCTCAGAGGTTGCACGCAGCTCTGCCAACGTGAGCAATGGTGCGCAGACTAAGTGGGCTAACTTTTTTCATGGGTTTTTCCTGCTTGCCTTCGTTGTACTGGCAGCATCCTTTATCGAATTAATCCCCAATGCCGCACTGGCAGCTATGCTTATTTCGGTAGGCATAAAGCTGGCTCACCCGCACAATCTGGTACACTGCCTGCATATCGGCTGGGAGCAGTTGGCTGTATTTTTGACAACCATAGTGGTGACACTGCTTGAAGATCTGCTCGTAGGCATTGCAGCCGGTATGTTGCTGGAAATGGTCATTTGGGCTTTTCACGGCTTGCCACTATCTTCTTTTTTCAAGGCGCCTACACAAGTATCTTTTGAAGGTGACCGATACGTAATCGACGTTGATAAAGCTGCCTTGTTTACCAACTACCTGGGAATTAAAAGCAAACTGGATGCAATACCTCCGGGGTTTGAAGTCACCATCAATCTGGAGCAGACGCGATTAGTTGATCACTCCGTGATGGACAACCTGCACAATTTTAAGCGTGCGTATGAGGCGGAAGGAGGTAAAGTGCTGATTACAGGCCTGGATAATCACAAGCCCATATCCAGGCACAACCTTGCTGCACAGCGAAATTTTGTCGCCGCCAAAGCATAGAAAGGCTGTTTCATGCGTTCTGACAGAACGGCATTGATGCGATTTGTTAAATTGATCAGGTAATTATTATGCATCAAGATATCGATTTATCAGTTGATCCAGTGGTATCAGCTGAACGACAACATGATGTACAATTCCACTGGGAACATGTACACCAGGAGCTTAGGCACTATCTCCCTTCTCAGGCTCCACTTAAGGATTTTATTCATCACAATACCCTCCACGCTTTTCAAAAACATCCATTTTATGAAGGCCTGGAGCTTGCATCTGCCATTTTCGGCTACAAAGTCTCTTTGTCACTGCGAGAATACAGGCGATTATACATTGCGGGTGATATCAGAGACGAGATACTCGACAGAACAATCGTGCGTCTCAAAGGAGAAGCATCGCTGGCCTATTGGCGCCGACAGGCGTTAGAGGGGCAATACAGTGAGCTTACCTACCCGCGGGTGGGTGCATTACGGGCGCAGTGGAAACTGCTGTATGGCGTAGATGTGGACGCTATGGTACACCCACTGCTGTTCCGGATTCTTTGCAGCTACCTCGACCAGGGGATTTCCATTTGGGATTTCCCGGTTTCTTCAGCGGGTTTTTTGGCCTCCCTTCGGCTGCTGGAGCAGCAGTCGGCCGTTAGTTTTTTTAAAAATGCGCGCGTCCGGGCCATGCTGCTCGATGAGCAGCTTCGCATGGAGGATTTGCTGCTACTGCTTACCGGTGATCCCGCCTTATTCGAAAATTATCTGTTCGACCAGCAGTTTGCTCATCCGGGTTGGTCGGGTATGGTTGCTGTGATTGAAAGTGATTCCGGCAACCTGCTCGAGAATAAAACGATAAGTTTATACGATCTGATTGTTTTTGAGCTCTTACTGGAAATTGATGCACTGGACACGCACTTCCCAAAGGGCTGGGATTCGCTCTCCCTCTGCAGTGGCTACGAGCCGGTCGATTTATTTGCGCCAGTGAAGCGTACAGAGCTCCACGAATTGCTGATTATCTGGCAGGAAGCTTACGAATGGAGTTATTACGACCAGGTACTGGCAGGCATCAAACGATCCATGGAGCGTATCAATGTGGTGGAAACACCTTCGACACCTTCTTTTCAGGCACTGTTCTGCATTGATGACCGCTACTGTTCGCTCCGTCGATATGTTGAGTCATTGGATACGAGCTGCAGGACTTATGGTACCCCTGGTTTTTTTGGTGTAGAATTTTATTTCCAGCCTCATGCCAGTTCCTTCCTGCTCAAGTCGTGTCCTGCACCGGTAACACCTCGCTACTTAATTAAAGAAGAGAGTGAAACACAAACCCGGCAGCGCGATCTCCACTTTTCTCGCCACAGTCAGGTATTTCACAGTGGCTGGCTGATCGCGCAGACACTAGGGTTTTGGTCGGCTATAAAGTTGTTTATGCAGATTTTCAGACCTTCCATGAGTCCTGCGACGGCTACTTCATTGCGCCACATGGATAAGAATGCCAGACTTAGCATTGCCTTTGAACCGGAGCGACGCTTCGAACAAGGGCTGCAGGTTGGCTTCAAGACCGACGAAATGGTAAACCGGGTTGAAAATGTGCTGCGAAGCATAGGGCTGGTCAATGATTTCGCGCCCTTGGTATACGTGATTGGTCACGGAGCCAGCAGTGTCAACAATCCGCACTACGCCGCCTACGATTGTGGTGCTTGTTCGGGTAAGGCAGGCTCCGTAAATGCCCGTGTTTTTTGCCACATGGCCAATGACCCGCAGGTGCGTGCCGGACTTGCCGCACGGGGCATTGTCATACAGGAGGACACGCACTTTGTGGGCGGACTTCATGACACAACACGGGACGAAATCGTGTATTACGATGAGGATCAGCTACTACCGGAACAACAAAAACAACACTTTAAGCATAGATTCACCTTCGACAGAGCGCTGCAGAACAATGCCAAGGAACGCTCGCGCCGGTTTGTACTCGTCAATACACGCCAGCCTGCTGAGCGTATCCACGCGCTCATCAAGCAGCGGTCCGTATCGCTGTTCGAACCGCGCCCGGAGTTGAACCATGCGACCAACGCACTTTGCGTCATTGGCCCACGTACACTGTCGTCTAAAGTATTCTTAGATCGGCGATCCTTTCTCAATTCGTATGACTACAGCATCGATCCGGACGGTAAGTACTTGTCAGGCATTCTCGATGCAGTAGCACCGGTATGTGGCGGTATTAACCTCGAATACTATTTCTCGCGTGTTGATCCGCAGAAACTGGGTGCCGGCAGCAAACTGCCTCACAATGTGATGGGATTGCTCGGTGTTGCCAATGGTATCGACGGTGATTTGCGACCTGGTTTGCCGGGGCAGATGACAGAGGTACATGATCCTGTACGTCTGCTGGTCATCGTACAACACCGCCCGGCTGTAGTGCTGGCGTCTTTACAGCGAAATCCCGCCACCTGGCAGTGGTTTATCAATGGATGGATATGGCTGGTAGCCGCTGACCCTGACAGTGGTTCTCTATGGTTGTTCAAGGAGGGTGCTTTTATCCCCTACGAGCCGCTGCATACATTGGATACACGTGCTACTATGGACAGTCTGCTCGAGACATCTGCTGATAATCTGCCACCTGTGTGGCTTTCAACAGCGCCTTGATGGCTGCCTGCTCATAGCGTGAGGCGTATGGCTGATTTTTTTAAAAAATAACCATGCGCCTATTGAAAGCAGCGTATTTTTTAGCGGCCATGGCCGCCAAAAAATACGCTGCACCTCCCTCTTCTAAATTTTCATCACACCATGTCAATATTACTTCCATTATATCTGCTGGTACCATTACTGGCATTTTTCATCATCATACTGACGGGTTCGCGACACGAACGTACGATCTCTATGACTGCTTTCTCAGCGGTGGGACTGCAGGCCGCACTCACGCTGCTGGGATTGGCCTATTGGGCGTGGCAGGGTTTCCCGGATGTTCATCTGCGGGAGATCACTGTGTTTCGCACGCCCGACTTCGACTATTTCATTGCGCTCTCTTTCGACCGGATCGCTGCTGTTTTCTTGCTCGTAGGCTCCATTTTGGGATTTTTGGTGACAGCCTACAGCCGCTACTACCTGCACCGGGAAGAGGGGTATAAGCGCTTTTTCGCCACCAAGATGCTCTTTTATACGGGTTACTACATCACCATTTTTGCGGGCAATTTTGAGACACTGTTCATCGGCTGGGAGCTACTGGGCGTTACCTCTTTTCTGCTGATAGCTTTTTACAGAACCCGTTTCCTACCTGTCAAAAATGCTGTCAAAGTTTTTTCCGTCTACCGCATGGGGGATGTGGGCATACTGCTGGCCATGTGGATGAGCCATCACCTGTGGCACGAAAATATCACTTTCGATCAGCTGCTCAACTATAAATGGGTTGACCACCAGCTGTTGGGACACACGCTGGCAGGTGTGCTAATTTCCGGAGGCATACTCCTGGCGGCGGCCGTAAAATCTGCACAGCTCCCGTTTTCTTCTTGGTTGCCAAGGGCTATGGAAGGGCCTACACCCTCCAGTGCCATATTTTACGGGTCTCTGTCCGTCAATATGGGCGTATACTTGCTCCTGCGCACTTATCCCTTTTGGATGCATCTTTGGTATATGCAGGTACTTGTAATACTGATGGGCCTGTCCACAAGTTTTGTTGCCTCCAGTATCGCCCGGGTACAATCTACCATCAAAAGTCAGGTTGCCTATGCTTCTATTGCACAACTGGGCCTGATTTTTGTGGAGGTTGCATTGGGATGGCACACCTTAGCACTTATTCATTTTGCTGGCAATGCATTCCTGCGCACCTATCAGCTGTTGGTTTCTCCTTCCGTGGTCAGCTACCTCATACGGGAGCAGATGTATAGTCAGCCGGTTAGCACCAATCCATTGACAGCCTCCTATTCCAATAAATGGCGGCAGAGCCTCTATGTAATGGCGCTTAAGGAGTGGAATCTGGATAATTTGCTCTACCGCTATCTATGGAATCCTGTTAAATGGGGTGCAAGCCGCCTAGACTTTCTGTCTACCCGCAGGCTGATCCAATTTTTTATACCGTTTTATACGGTAGGCGTCCTTTTCGCTGCTTTTCAGGCTTCATTGCCGGCAATCATGCGTACTGCCAGCCCCATACTAATGGCTGTACTAGCGCTGTTGCTTGTGCTAAAAGCTTTTGGAGAGCGGCAACACGTTCGGCTAAGTTGGCTGTTGATTATCATGAGCCATGCATGGATAGCCCTCGCCATCTATGTCAATGATCCATACTCGCTTGCCGAGGGGCTGCTATACATCGGTGGTATTCTGGTCAGTGGTGCTGTGGGTTTTGCAGCATTACACAGACTCCGCAAGCTCGAAGGGAGTATTGATTTGAGCCAGTTTCATGGACATATTTACGAACATCCGAAGCTGGGTTTATTGTTTTTGCTGGCATGCCTGGGCGTCGCCGGCTTTCCCATTACACCTTCGTTTGTAGGTAAGGATCTCATGTTTTCCCATATTCATGATTACCAAAACGCACTGGCTTTTATAGTTGCTCTTAGCTTTATCGTTGATGGTCTTGCAATTATCAGGATATATGCACGCATATTCCTGGGACCCCACAGCAAGCCTTATCATGCTATTGCGCATCGATCTGCTTAAACTATAAATCTTCACGACAGCTGTTGTCTTGTGCTTATCGCCAACTCATATCGATAAGCACAAGGCGGTAGCTGTCGTGATCCTTTTGGTTATCCTACCAACCTTCCTGTCTGCTTATGCTCCTTTGCCCGCTGCTCTATAATGAAATCCGTCCCGAATGACAGCTTCCTTGCCAGGGCTGAATCAGGTTCGATGACTCGCCAAAAGGGCGTGACACCCTCCATAGAATGGGTCTGTTGATACCTTTCATAGGCCGCTTCGGCCACAATCCTCAAAAAAATACCTGTCACGAGTGGACAGCTGTAATCAGCATTTTTCATTGCTGCCAAGTCCTTTCGCATGGTCACTACAGAGGTTGTGATTCCCTCCGGAATTTGCCGAATGTACGCATCTACCATCTGCGGTGTTGGTATCAGCATATCACTGCCCGCCGGAATATCTCCAAATTTTTCTTCCAGATGTTTCACTACTGGCTGTTTGTCAACATTTAACTTTTCTGTCCAGGTTTTTTTTCTGCTTACCATGTGTATTTTGCCGTTTGATATAAGTAGGTAATGCTAATATAAGCATATCTACATTTTTATGCTAAAAATAAAAGAGCGGGGCTTGCACCCCGCTCCCAAAACCCAAATCTATCACATTAATATAGTTCTTTCACAGTGTGAAGCTTCCTCCCTGCCGACAATCTGCCGGCAGGGGAGGTCACTTTTCACTATTCTACTACAATCATGCGCTTGCTCGCTGTGTACTCGCCACAGCGCAAGGTATACGTCACAACACCCGTCATGCCCAGTTCGCGCGCCCGTACGCGGTACTCGTGGTAACCCGCCGGCAGTGTGGCCTGCATCACCTGCAAGGTACGGCCAAGGCCGTCCTGCAGGCTTAGCATGGCTGGCCCCCCATTGGCCAAGTAGAACCGGATTACCGTCTCCTCCACAAAAGGGTTGGGCTGGTTCTGGTAAAGAGTGTTTGTAAGTTCTATTGTATTGGGCTGCACAAAGGCAATCCCCACTTCCTTCAGTTCTCCGCTGCGGCCGTAGGCCTCAGCGGTTGTGTAGCGGCTGCTGATGCTCAGCACCTCCCGCAGGCGTACGCTCGCCTTGGCACGGATCACCAGCTCATACAGCACATCTTCATCGCTCACGCTGCCGTCAGCCTGGCCTGTCGACCAGTTCCAGCTGCTTGTCAGACTGCCTTCGCTCACATAGCGCTGGCCCAGGTGCGCCTCACCTACTGCGGCAGGTAGCACCTGCTCGATCGTAGCGGCTGTCGTGTTCAGCTGCAGTGTGTACTGATAGCCCTGTACTTTCGCAAGCTCCCGTGCACGCACGGCTACCCGCGTCAGTTCACCCGCCTTCAGCAGTACATCTTCCACTTCCAGCTCGAAGCGGCCGTGCAGACTGCGCTCCTCCGTTGCCAGCAGGTTGGCCTGCGCACTGCCGTTGACGTCACCCACTTTCACTGCGATGAAGTCTGCTCCCAATACCTCCGCACTCAGGTTATTGTAGTTCAGCACCTCAGGGAAGGCTGCAAACCATGGATTGGTTGGCACAGGGAACACATAGCCCGCAGGGATAAACCGCCAGCTCGTGTTGTTCACAAAGTCCGTGTCGATGTTCAGAATCAGCTTGCGAAGCTGAATCAGGTCAAGTGTCGTGATCGTACCCGTCCTGTTTACATCCGCCGCGATCAGCTTGTACGGGCTGCCCAGCGGCTGTATGTTCAGGATGTGGCGGCTGATCAGCACCAGGTCAAAGGTCGTCACCCCGTTGAGCGGGTTGACATCCAGATTTGGCGTCACCGTGTAGTCTCCGCCTGCCTGCAGACCTGCGAAGCTGAACGTGCCGTTCGCGCCCGTCGTCACCGTCTGACTGCCCTGACCGCTCACGCTCACCTGCACACCCTGTACCGGTACAGAGCCTTCCGTGCGGATTGCGCCTGAGATAGAACCGCCCGGAGCGCACAGCCCGTTCGGATCCTGCAGCAGCAGGTAGCTCTCGCAGTAGTCGTAGTTGCCCGCACCGTCGATGGCG